>JBMOIK010000042.1:0-17881 GCA_049317365.1 Rectinemataceae bacterium
GGCCGCATTGTCGCGGTCGCAGACGTCTTCGATGCCCTCTGCTCGCGACGTGTCTACAAGGAGAGCTGGGGTTCTGCAGAGGTCTACGCCGAGCTCCGGAAGATGTCAGGCATCAATTTCGACCCCGAGGTCATAGAGGCCTTTTTTGACATCCTCCCCACCATCGAGGCGATACAAAAGCGCTTCCCGGACGCCAGCCACGACGAGGGGAAGAAATAGCGGAGCTTTCTCGAAGCTGGCCCATCAAAGGGTCAAACAGATCCCTTCATTACAAGGAACGGCGCCCCGAGGGGCGCCGTTTTCTCTTTTATTGACCGGGTGTCCCGGTCAATGAGAGTGGATCAGGGCCGGTTGGCCGCGTCGTAGGAGGGATCAATTGCCTTGATCGAGTCCATGAGGAGTTCGATCGTGTAGACGGAGTTGTGGACACCGAGGCTCTTGTCCTCGATGACATACATGAGATTTGCATAGGCACCGAGCTGGGCTTCGGTGTAGGCCGTCTTGGAAGCGATGAAGGATCCGTCGGGCTTGAACATGGGATTGGCCATCTTCTGCATGACACCGGTACCGCCCACGTTGACGAGCCGGTCGAGGAGGCCCTGGACTTCCTGCTGCACAAATTCGACCTTTCCGTTGCCGTCATAGTCTTTCTTGGCCTTGATGGTGAAGTAGACGGTATTCTTGAGGGCGGTAATGGTGGTGTTGATGTACTTCTTGGCCGCAACAGTCTTGATGTCCTTGTGGCAGCCGATGCAGTTGGCGACATTGCCCAACTCGGCTTCGTGCACGTCTCCGACAACGGTGAAGGCATGACCGCCGATTTCCGGGGAGAAACCATAACGGGCCTCGGGCTGTACCATGTGGCAGCCGATGCAGGTGTTGTCGACAAATGAATAGTGGGGAGAGGAGAAGTATTTCATGCCGGCGAATTCGTAGCCGTTGGCTCCGACAAGCATGTCGGCTTCCGGCCCATGGTGACTGGCTCCTCGGGGGGAGATCATGCCCTTCTGGGCGGCAGTCGCGGTCTGGACGTTGCCACGCGCCTGGTGGCAGCTCGCACAGAGATTGCCCGATCCGCCATCAAAGACTGTCTTGTCATAGAGCGTGATTTTCTGGTTGGAGACTGCGGCGGTCTTCGGATCGACCGTCTGGGTCCGGAGTGTGAAGTCGCCGCTGCGGTGGGGGTTGTGGCAGGTGAAGCAGCCGGGCTGTGAGGGATAGTTGATATAGGGAACAGGGACACTCTTGCCCGAGGCGTCCTTGGCGTTGCTTCCATCGGCGTTCTTCGAATTGGCCCAAAGGTCGTATTTCGCGGTGTCAAAGTCCATTTTTACGTACTGGACGTAGCCTTCGTTGGTATGGCAGCGCTGGCATCCCGTGGCGTTTGCATAGCGTGAGTTACCGAGCGTCGCGTGGCCGGAGACCTCGTTGCCCAGCCTGGCACCGAGCAAGGGGTACTCGGCATCGGTACTGTCGTGGCAGCTCATGCAATCCGCAGGCGTGCCTGCCACTACAGGCACTCCCAGGCTGACCGTCATGGCCAGAGCGACGAAAAGACACTTCTTCATGTGCATCCTCCAATAGATATAATGGCGAATATATCGATACCGCCCGCTTCATTTTAGGTATACCTGGCAGCTCGTCAAGCCTTTTTATTCCGGAGAAAGCGAAACCTTGACAAAGGGCAGGGAGGCTGCTAGAGCATCTGGCATGGAAAAGCTCAGCAATGACGATGTGTCCACCCCGCAACAAGGTGGTCACCCTCATGGCCAGTCACCTACTGATTTGCCTGATTCTGGCACTGCCCATCCCGGGAGGGGGGGGCAGCTGGCTGGGAGACACCCCGGCGCGGGACATCCGGGCGGGAGCAAGGTCCTGAATCCCCGCGACCGGCAGTCCTTCCGGATAGCCCTCCGTATTCGTGAAATCAACGCCCTCGCCAATGCGCGCATTGCGGAGGCCCTGGCTTCCAGCGGCTTGACCATGCCCCAGATCACCGCGATACGGCTCGTGGCCCATGCCGGGTCACGTACCATGAGCCAGATCTGCGTGGAGATGAATGCGAGTCCCTCCACGGTCGCAGGCATCATCGATCGCCTTGAAGCTGCCGGAATTCTGGAACGGAAGCGCAGCGAGGTGGATCGTCGGGTCATCAATGTCCACCTGGCCGCTGCAGGCTCAGAAAAGGCCCTCTTCGCGAGACAGGCCATGGATACCTGCTTTTCAAAGGCCTTCGAGGCGATAGCCGAGGCCGAACTTGCCGACATCGAACGGGGCCTTGATATTGTGCTCAATGCCTTCCGCGGTGAAGGTACTCCCTCCTGAGGCCTCCCTCCAGACTGACAAGGGCGCCCGACATGGGCGCCCTTGTTCTTTCATAGCCTATCGCGAAATCTATGCAACCTTGACCGGCACGATGCGCGCGGCAGTAGCGGGTTTCTTTGAGATGCTCACTGCAAGAAGTCCATCCTTGAGTTTTGCCTCGATGCTTTCCCCGTCCGCGTCCTCGGGTACAAGGAAGGACCGTGCAAAGCGGAACTCACGGCGCTCGCGGCGAAGCCAGGTTCCACGCTTCTCCTGGCTGTCTTCATCCTTGACGGCGGTGGAAAGGGAGAGGATGCCGTCCTTCATTTCGAGCTTGAGCTCCTTTTCAGAGAGGCCAGGAAGCTCCACCTCGATGAGATAACTCTTCTCCGACTCGCTTATGTCGGCGACGGGGCTCCGGCTGTCGTAGCCGGAAGAGGGAGCGACATCGAAGAGCCTTTCAAAGACCGCGTAGGGGTCACTGCCAAGCCCCGAAGAGCGGAACAGAGGGGAAAGGCTGTTGTAGAGGGTGAGAGTTTTCATGGCGTAACCTCCAGGCATCGCGTGCTCTCCGGGTTTTCCGGGAGCCTTGTCTCGTCGTGACCGGGGTTGCCGCAATGCGGTCCGTCCAGTCATCTGACGGAGCCCTAGGCAGCTCCGTTTTCGGAGTGTGCCGTAATCGGCGCTCGCAAATAACTATGCAGACAGCATGCCAAAGGTGAGAAAAGTAGGAAAAAAAAGTCAAAATATCAATTATTTGTTTTATTGTAATGACTTGCTTTATGGAGCTAATGGCGAAGTGAAGCGACTAGACAGGTGCTGACCCTGCCTGCCGGGGGACAGACACGCTGTTCGGGCTCGAATTTTGCTTCGAGACTTGAGATTTATGCTGCCTTGGACACAATCTGGAAATTTCGAAACACTATGCTGTTTCAAAAATACACAGGACCTGATGCGAGACTAACGAGACTGTTTCACCAGGGAATGGGCTTCCCGTCAGCTCCTGCTTCCGAGCTTCAAGCTGAGGTCGCAGGATTCGAACGGGTCTGTGAACCCTCCCCGCCTAGTCATAGCTTGCACGGAGGCTGGTCAAGTGTGTAGCCCATTCGAGGGAGGCGGCCGAGGGCATGGGCTCCCCCGCTGCGGGCAGGTAGCGGAGCCGCCGTTCCTCGCGGCCCATCATATAGAAGCCAGCATCTTCCCAGCGACCGGCAAGGCCCTCGAGCTCGGGCGTGACAAAGAAGGCAGGAGCCCGGGAATCGATGACCAGGCAGGGACCCTGGGCATCTTCCAGGATCTTGAACTCGAGCCGCGGATCATGCAGGGAGCAGCGCTTGGGCTCCACGAGGAAGAGCTGGCTTCGGCGGATGTATTCGGCGGTACCGCCCGAGCGTGAGGGGATGCCCGCGACCAGGGCCGGACGGTCGGGGAGGGGGCCATGGCTCGAGGCTTCGAGCCGCACGCCAAGGTAGACCTCCTCGGGCTTGCAGGGCAGGTCGCTGACTGGGCATTTCCAGAGTTCGACCGCCGAGTCCGGAGGGATATCGGCATCGGTGTCGATGTCCATGGCGAGGCTGCCATCGAAGCGGCGCACACGGATCGACAGGAGCCCGGTCAGCGAGCGGTCGGTATCGTTGACTCCGACCGCGTGGGCGATGCCGTCCTTGACGTGGAGTGCGACGATCACCGGGTCAAAGAAGCGCCTGGCCTCAAAGTGGAGCAGTTTCCACGAACCATCGTGCTCGAGGCTCGACCAGGAAGATCCCGGCCACACCTCGTTGAGCTGCCAATACAGGATGCCCATGCAGCGGCCGCGGTTCGCCCGCCACCAGTCCACTGCCGTGCGTATGGCCAGGGCCTGCTGGACCTGGGAAAGCCAGAGCATCTCCTTGAAGCCCCGTGGCATTCGGAAGTATCGGGTCATCGTGTCGAGGATCAAGGAATTGCCGCGGTCGTGGCGCTGGTGGTGCTCGAAGCTGGGACTGGTGATGTTGAGTTCGTCCGCAGGTGCAAGGGCTCTGGCTGCCCGGTGGGAGGGGAAGGACTGGAAACCGAACTCCGAGCAGAAGCGTGGGGCTACATCCAGATAGGCCGAGAAGGGTTTTCCCTCGTGCCAGACCGACCAGTAGTGCATATCGCCCCTGTTGTCGGAGTGCCAGTTGTCGCTGTATTCGCCCGGCCCTGCAGAGGGGGAGGAGGGCCAGAAAGTCCTGCCTGGATCGAGCTCGCGGATCACCCGGCCAACCGTACCCTCGTTCAGCCGGTCATAGTCGATGATATAGCGTGCAGGGTTCTTCCTGGATTCCTCGTACCCGGCAATGGCTCCGAGCGCTTCGTTGTTGCCGCACCACAGGGCCAGCGAGGGGTGGTCGCTGAGCCGGCGGACCTGGTACCTGAGCTCCGCCTCGACCAGGGCAAGGAAGGCCTGGTCAGTCGGGTATAAGGCGCAGGAGAACATGGCATCCTGCCAGACGAGGATTCCGAGTTCGTCGCAGAGTTCGTAGAACCAGTCCGACTCGTAACGGCCTCCTCCCCAGACCCTGAGCATGTTCATGTTGGCGGCCTTCGCCGAGGCCAGAAGTCCTGCGATGCGTTCCCGGGTCCAGTTGGAGGGGAGGGCGTCAGCCGGAATCCAGTTGGCGCCTTTGGCGAAGATATCGCGGCCGTTTACCCTGAATTTGAAGGATCGGCCCAGGCTGTCAGGCTCGGAGAGGACCTGGAGTTCGCGGAATCCCAGCTTTTTGGAGAGCTGGTGCCTCCCTTCGGAACCACCGCTTGCGCTGGTTACGGTGAGCTCATACAGGGGCTGCTCGCCGTAACCCGCCGGCCACCAGGGCTTGATGCCCTCGAGTTCGAGGAGGAGGGTCATCGAGAAGGGACCGGGCCGCGAGTCCACGGATAGCTCGGCCTTCCATCCTGCGATTTCGGCGCAGATCACCGCCTGTGAGACATCGACGCCCCTGAGCGCGACGTTGACCTCGAGTTCCCAGGCGCCTAGTCCCCGTGACCTGGCCTCGGTGGTCACGAAATCGATCCTCGGCCCGTCGATGGCAACGAGGGAGATGCTGTCGTAGATGCCACCGGTCATGAGGGATGGACCCCAGTCCCAGCCAGACATGCACTGGGCCTTCCGGATGAGGTTCCGGTGCGGGGAGCTGATGGGGTACTTCGATGCGGGCACCGGGTAGGGAAGGGCAGCGGCAGCGGTCCGGGCCGCCTTCTCAGGCGACAGGATCAGCACTTCGATTCGGTTTTCTCCAGGTTTGAGCGCGTGGCGGACCGGCAGCCGGAGCCGCGTGAACATGCTCTGGCCTGAACCAACCTTGATTCCGTTGACGCGTACCTCGCCGACGGTATCGAGGACAGGGATGTCCAGGAAAGCATCCCGCCTGGCCAGGAGGGCATCGCTGGCTTCAAAGACACGTTCGAAGCTCCAGTCCTCCGCGCCTACCCACTGTGCATCCAGCTCGTTCCGGCCGATGCGGGGATCCGCGAGTTCACCGGAGGCCACAAGCGCCGACATGATGTCGCCAGGGATGACCGCCGGCCGCGAGGTCGCATTGGCTTTCCTGATCAGGGTCCACTTTCCGCCGAGATCAATCGTCATGGGTCCTTCTCCTCCCCCAATCGTGGGGACAGACACCAGTCTTGTCTGCCCTGTGGATTCTGTAAAGGGTTAGGGCAGAGGGGGCGCTTCGTGCGCCATCGAAACAGGTGTCTTCCTCCCCTCCCACGCTCGAGAACACGAGCCTCACCCGGGAAGTGCCGCTCAGCTCCGCCGCCCGCTACAACAACCCAAGGGGAATCGAAGACCATGGATCCAGGAAACCGGAACCTCAAAAGGATGATGGGGGTACAGTGGACAGCAGGCATCCGATCTCAGGCGGGCGTGGGCTCCGCTGGGTCAGGGGCCACACGGGGAGTGAAGGGGTCGAAACCGGCAAGGTCGCGGATCATCTCGCAGGCGCCCTCGAAGATGACGCCGTCAGCGATGCGAAGCCGCGCGGTGCGGATGTTTCCGTAGACCTTGGCGCTTGCGAGCATCTCGACCCTGTCGGGGGCCTCGATGTCGCCGTGCACCGTGCCGCCGATGACCACGCTCGAGGCGATGATGCGGCTGGCGTTCACCGTCGCGTTGGCATCGATGTAGAGGCGGCCCTCGGCGTCGATCTCGCCGTCAAAGCTGCCCCTGATCATCAGGGAATCCTTGAATCGCAAGGTTCCGGTAAGGACCGTCTCGGCCCCGAGGGTAGTCGCTATGAGGTATTCAGTTTCTTTCTTGCGGTGTTTGGGCATGCTTCTCCGTACTTACTTGGTCTTCATTACCCACACGCCGTCCCAGTCTTCGGGGGGAGTGTTTGCTATGTAGTGTTCGCAGCGGAGATAGTAGACCTTGGAGGGGCCGTCGGTGGCGTCGGTCTTGAGGGCCTCGCCGAAGTATTTCTTGGCATTAAGGAAGTCAGCCATCTTGTAGAGCTTCCGCCCCTCGGCGAAGAGCGAAAGGACCTTCTTCTTTTCCTCGGTGATCATGGCCTCTCCGATCGGTCGCGGCCTTCAGGCCCGCAGTCCCCGTTTTATGGCGTGGATCTCTGTCTCCTGATCCTTGAGCCTGGTTGCCTCATCTTTCAAGGATGCGACTGTCGCCCCGAGCGCGTCAAGCTTTGCCAGGAGTTCCTTGGTGCCGGCTGCGACCGATGAGGCGACCGCTGCGGGATCGCCCCTGCCTCGGAGGGCTGTTTCCGCGTCCGAACCGAAGCTCGCAATCGAAGGCCGGAGGTCGGCGATGAAGGTCAGGAGACTCTCGGATAGGTCCTCTGTCACGCGCATGCGCTCTTCGCGGCGCTCGATCTGCGCCACGAGGTCATGGGTCCTGAGGATGGCCCTGATCCGTGCGAGTACTTCGCTGAAATTGAAGGGCTTGGTGATGTAATCGTCCGCCCCGAGTTCGAGACCCTCGACCTTGTCCTTTACGTCGTCCATCGCTGAGAACATGATGATGGGTATATCTGCGTACTCGCGGTATTCTTCCTTGGTCTTGAGGATCTTTGTCACTTCCCAACCCGAAAGCCGGGGCATGACGTTGTCCAGCATGATGAGGTTGGGTTTCCAGTGGCGGATAACCTCAAGGGCGTCAATGCCGTTGTCGGCCTTGCGCACCTCGAATCCGAGCTTCGAGAGCATTACGTCGAAAAATTCAAGATTTATCTGCTCGTCATCGACGAGGAGGATGCGTTTCCTGGTTTCCATTGAAGGACTCCCACCACTCACGAAGGTTGGCCGCCCGAAGCCGCACAACCGGCCCGCTTCGCCAAACTGGCACGTTGCCAGCTTGCGCCCATTGTCCCATGCGGGGCGGACACTGTCAACGTCAGGCTCAAAGCCATTGGTGGAACAAGCGCTGAAAATACCGGGTTTGGGACACCCTCAAGGTCCAGGCTCAGCCTTCGTCGTTGTTGTCGGCAGGCTTGATGCTCCAGGCAGAGTGCTTGAGCTCGCGGCCAGGTCGGAACGAGGCGACTCCGTGGTCTTCAACGGAGACTATCTCGCCGGTCTTCGGATTCCGTGCCCGTTTGCGGCCCTTGCGGAGCTTGACCTCGAAGGTACCAAAACCGCGGAGTTCAACCGTTCGGTTATCGAGAATGGAACGCTTGATTTCCTCGAACAGCGAATCGATGAGGCTGTGTATGTCCTTGCGGTTGAGTGTCGAAGAGGCGTGCAACGCCTCGATCAGTTCCGCTTTCGTCACCTTGCCTGGCATGACCCTCTCCGTTTCTTACAGGAAATCGTCGCGACCTGGGCTGATCAATTCGTCCCTTTCAGAGAGAAGGGAAAAGCCTCCCTGTCTCGGGACTCAGGATCAGGCGCCGAGCCGGTTGACGAGGAGCTGCATCCTTGACTTCTTTCGAGCCGCCGCGTTCTTCTTGACGATGCCCTTGCGTGCAGCCGTGTCGATCTTCTTCATCATGTCGAGAAGGGCGGCCTGGGCTAAGGTCTTGTCCTTGTCGCTTGACGCTACGATAACTTTCTTGGCTGCCGTGCGGATGGATGACTTAACCATCTTGTGCTGGATGCGTCGCTTCTCATTCTGGCGCTGCCGCTTCTCGGCCGAGCTGCTTTTCGTGGCCAAAGGGTTTCCCTCCGTTACTATAACTACGATACGATATGCCGGACAGGGCCGGATCATTGACCGTTCCCGCAAAATAGCAGAAGCGGCTTTGTGCTGTCAAGACAAGGACCTGCCTTCACAGCCAGTTGTTGCGCGTAGTATAAGGAATTACTCTCAGGCCCGCGGACTTGGCCCATGAAGCCAGGGCGAATCGATCCGGAGGAATTGTCCCATGCTCAATTTCATGATCGTCATCGCCGTAATCGGACAGTTCATCGCCTACGATCTCCTCCTCCATGTGGCGATGATCTTCCGGCCCGGAAGGATAGAGGCTGTAATGGACTGGCTCCAGCGGAAGGCCGTTCACAAGATCTTCTCGACCTTCGCCTGTTACCGGCACTGGGGACCGACCCTTGAGAACCGGACCGGCGTGGAGCTGCCTGAGCGTTTTATCCTGGTTGCCAATCACCAGAGCATCTTCGACATCCCCATCGTATGGAAGCTTCTTCCCCAGCGCTGCAAGATCAGGTTCATCGCCAAGCGCGAACTCGGCTTCGGAGTTCCCCTCGTGTCGAGTTGCCTTCACATCCAGGGTCATGCCCTCATCAAGCGCAAGGGAGCGGTGGTGCAGGCCATGAAGAGCCTCGAACGCTTCGGCCGACGCAGCCGGAGCCAGGGATTCAGCCCCGTGCTCTTTCCCGAGGGTACTCGCTCCCGGACAGGTGAGCTGGGAGTCTTCCACACTGCCGGCTTCAGGAAACTTGTGGACCTCGACCCCCTGCCTGTCCTCGTGGCTGCCATCGACGGCGGCTTCCGTGTCGCAAAGCTCGGCGACCTCTTCAAGAACCTCGGGCGATACCCCTATACCGTGAGCCTCGAAGCGCTGCTCCCGGCACCTGCGGGAAAGAAGCAGATCCTCGCAACCCTCGAAGAGGCCCGATCGATCATCGATGCTGCCCTCAAGGATCTCCGCTTGAGGTCCTAGGTCGCTTCCAGAATGAAGGGCGCATGCAAAAAGCCACGCCAATCCCTCTGGGAAAGCGTGGCTTCTTCATCCAGCGCATGCTACGTGGCCCGTCTGGAGAACGCAGGACTCCACTGCAGGAATCCTGGACTCGATCGACGGCGATGCGGCCTCCGCCTGGGAGCCGCTCAGGCGATCAGACGAACTCGCTCGGGCGGCGCTCGATGCGCTTGCACTTCTCGCACTCGGCGACATTGCGGATCTTGCCGTTCTCGAGAAGAGTCTTCATCTTGACCTCCCCGCCGCAGGGGGCCGGGCAGTAAAAGCGCTGGGTGGAACTTGAAGTACGGGCGTTCTTTGAAACCTGTGCCATGGATGACTCCTTCTTCGGCGGCAAAAATAGCGCTTTCGAGGACTGTTTGTCAATTGAAGGGGGCGAAGCCCTCTAGGCGCCTTCTCGGTGCCGCCGCCCGCGCAGCCAGGCCAGGAAGCGCAGGACCAGCGAGCGGGAGGGCTGTCCGAAACGATTCGCGAAGTCGAGGGCTGCCTTGTCGAGGGGATAGGAGAGGCCGGACTTCTTCTTGAGCTCGTCCCAGTGGCGCACGACATACACGTAGAGGTCCGACACCGTCCTGCCGGGGAAGGCCGGGAGGATGTCGGTCTCGAGGATGGCTCCTGCGATGGGCTGGTAGACATTGCCGTACCAGGACACCAGGGCCTGCCAGAAGGGCAGCTCCGCGCTGCCGTGCTGGTTGATGAAGTACTTATGGACAGTGATGTGCTCGAGGATCTCGTCGTAGCGGCCCGGGCTCGAAAAGTCGAGGTTTTCGTCGCCGGTGAGGCCCGCAAAGGAGGTCGATTCGTAGAAGGAGCGCTTTTCGAAGGCTATGACCTCCCCCCTGAGCTCATCGATGGTCATGCCGGGGTGAAGGCGGGCCTCGGCTCCGAGGCTCGTGATCTCGGCATCGATCTGTGTCTGTCCCCGGAGCGCGGCCACCGAGATGCGATGGTTGCCGTCTCGCACGAAGTAGAGGCCTCCAAGCTCGTAGAGCCGCACCGGCGGCAGGGGTATCTCGTCATAGTGCGCCCGGTCTATGGACACCCAGCGGGTCCTGAGCCGTTCCGTTCGCGGCAGGAAGTGGCGGTTGAAATCGCGGTAGCGCCCCTCGCTGCCGATGACATGGTCGATCGGGACTGACTGGATGCCCTCGTAGACCTCGCGGATGGGCTTGAGCAGGGCACGTACCTCCTCGAAGGGGAGGAGCCGGTCGCGGGCAGGGTCGAGGAGGGAGGCCAGCCTTGACAGAAATTCGCGGGTGCGGGCCTTGTCAAAGTCTTCGCGGGCCAGTTCCCTGTGCCAATCGCTCACTCATTTGCCTCGGTGTCTATGAGCCAATGCCCAAAGGCATTGATCACGGTTGTCTGACCGGCCCTGCCGATGCGCTCGTCATCGGGATCGAAGAGGTGGACATGTCCGTGGATGAACCAGCGTGGTCGTGCCAGGCGGATGAGGTGGCGGAAGGCGGGGAAACCGCGGTGGCAGGGATCTGCCCGGTCATGGATGCCCAGGGGAGGGGCGTGGGTGAGGATGATGTCGACAGCCCGGCCCCTGAACAGGCGCGACAGGAGGAGGCGCGGTGCCAGGGCGAGGATGTGGAGGGCCATGGAGAGGTTGGTGAACTGGTTGGCTCCCTTATTGTAGCGGAGGGACCCGGGGAGCCCGAGGATCGAGAGGCCGCATTCGCTGCCAATGCGGAAACCCATGTTGCGGTTGCCATGTTGCTCAAAGGCGACTCCGCTGTCCCAGGGCGAGCGCGATGAGGTGTTCCCGAGGTCGTGGTTGCCTTCGACATAGAGGAGGGGGCAGTTGAGCATCGAAGAGATGAATCCGAGATACTCGAGGGGCAGGTCGCCAGCCGCCAGCACGAGGTCGATACGCGGGAAACGGTCGCGGACACGCTCCGAGTACACCAGGGGATCTATCTGGTCGGAGACGCAGAGAATCCTCATTTACTCGGGGGCACGTCAGTCGAGAGCCTGGCGAGGAGGCCCTGGAGCAGCTCCTTGGGGAAGAGCTCGACGGAGCGGTTCTCGGCGAATTCGACCGCTGCGCGTGCGAAGGAGGCGCTGGTGACGATGCTTCCGCGCATGACACCCAGCTTCTTCATCTGCTCGAGGAGGGCCCGGATCGTCTGTTCTCCCTGGTTCTCCGAGACGCGGAGGAAGCGGATCAGTCGGGGCTGCTTCTTTGTGCCCATCCACTTGTCGGAGTCGTTCTCGACGGCGATGACCTGGACACCGCCCTGGATCTCGGAGGCGTCCCTGATGGAGAGGTTCATGGGGCCCTGCACGACTGCACGGCACATCTCCATGAACTCTTCCCTGCCGCAGGTCAGGAAGTCCTTCATGTGGTCATCGCTGCGGTATTCCTGGTACTGGGTGAGCTTCTCGGCGACGTCACGGAAGCCGGGCTTTTTCTGGTAGATCTTCTCCCACTGTTCGATCGCCTTGTCGAGCTCCCGCTGTTTTTCATAGCACAGGGCCAGGAAGTAGCGTCCAAAGAGGGCTTCGGTGGCGGTCTCGTCCTTGACCATCTTGATGGCTCGCTCGAGCTCGGGGACGGCCTTTTCGAGGTTTCCCTGGCTCATGTAGCAGCTGCCGCGCTCGACGAGTGCCTTGATCTTGAAGGGGCCGCTCCGGGCGGCTTTCTCGAAGGCGAGGAGGGCTGCCGTGTGGTCGCCGGCTTCCTTGTGGATCTTCCCGATGTAGTAGAAAGCTTCGAAGTCCTCGGGGTTCCACTTGATGGCAGCCTCGAATTCCTGACGGGCTTCGAGGTCGTGTTTGGTACGGTGGAGGACCATGGCAAGGAGGTGGTGGGCTTCGAAGAGTCGCTCGTCGAGCTCAATGGCCTTGCGGAGGTGGTTGACTGCCACGTCGCTGCGACCCCGCGCCTCGAAGAGTCGGCCTGCGTCAAGAAAATGCAATGCCACGCGGGGTTCGAGCTTGGTCAGGAGGATCTGCTCCTTGAGGGCGTCCTCCATCTGGTTGAAGCGTTCGTAGAGGGAGGCGATTTCCTTGCGGAAGGCGATTTCGGGAAGCTCGGGTCCGAAGGATCCGAGCTGGTTGACGTGCTTGAATTCCATGAGGGCGAGTTCGTGCTTACCCTCGCCGAGATATGCCTGGCCCAGGAGCCATCGCGCCTCAGCGTTGCGCGGATCCTTTGCGGCGAGACCCTTGGCTGCCCTGATCGCCAGGCCGTGTTTGCCCTGCTTGATCAGGTCGCCAATGGCCTTGGTCTGCCTCGGCGCGGTCAGGAGCCGGATTATCAACCAGCTCAAGACGCCGACTATGGCGCCGAAAATGATAATGAATATCACGATGAACATTGCGTTTCCGTTCCGGCGCGTCGTCTCGCAAGTAGCGCCCGTGGTATCTTGCCCTAAGTGTAGCGTGAAAGTCCCGAATATGCGACACCTTGCCCCGAGGGAAGTTGGAGCTCTGGGATCCGGGTAGCCGGAGGATGGTGGAAAATGCTCTGGGATAGGGATTTCTGGGACTGCGGAGGAGGGTACCCGCTCTTTCGCCGGGCTGCTGCTTCTGCCTCGCTAGCCTGCTTCCTTGTCGTGTTCTCCCTCTGTATGCCCCTGGTTGCCCAGGATACTGTCGACCGGCAATCCAAGGCCCTCTCCGAAGGCGAGCGGCTCCTCCGCGAGAACAAGCCTGCCGAAGCCCTGCCCTTTCTAGAGCAGGCCATCCGCGACCCCAAGGCAGATGAGAATGCCTGGCTCTGGCTCGCCATCAGTTACCAGCAATCCAACCGCATCGACGACGCACTGTCCACGCTGCGCAAGGGCCTCGCCAAGGCCGCTACCCGCAAGGAGCTGTTCTATTACAATATGGGTAATCTTTTCCTCCTCCAGGGAAAAGCCTCCTTTGCCAAGGAGATGTTCGATTCGGCGATCACTGCGAATCCGAACCTGGCCCCGGCCTTCCTGAACCGGGCCAATGCCAACCTCATGGTCGAGGATCGTGCCGCAGCCCGCGATGATTACAGCCGCTACCTCACGCTCGCGCCGAACTCGCCGCAAAAGGCGAACATCCAGGCGATGCTCGACCGGCTCGGTACGGCCATTGTCCAGGAACAGCAGAAGAAAGCCGCTGAGGATGCCGCCATCGCCGCGGCAGCCCAGGCCAAGCAGAGCCTCCTCGATGAGGTGGCTGCCTCGCTCAAGGCCGCAGCCGAGGAGACCACCAACCTCGCAGCAGGGTCGGGGCAGGTCCAAGGTTACGGTGATGAGTTGCCGCCGTCGGACTGACGGCATAGAAACGGGAGTTGACATGAAACAGCGTACAAAGGTGCTCGCGATTGTCGGGGCTCTGGTCTTCCTCGGCCTGGCTGCGGCTGGAACGGTCTGGTTTGTAGGTGGCCAGTCGAGCAGGCTGGACAAGCAGAATGCCAACGCATTGGCGCTCGCGAAGGACTATATCGATCGGGGTGAGTACGACCGTGCCCTCGACATCCTCGACAGGATCCTCATTGCGGATGCCACGAACAAGACTGCCTTGTCGCTGCGAGACAGTGCGGTGGCAGCCCGGAAAAAGCTGGAAGAGGAAAAATCCAGTGGAGAGGCCGCCATGGCCAAGTCCCTCGAGAAGATGGGTTCGGCGCTTGCCTCGGCCCCTCAGGCCGCGGCCCCACAGGCCGCGGCCCCACAGGCCGCGGCCTCGGCACCTGCCTCGGGGGCTGAGACCACCCTCTCCCCGAAGGCGGCTGCCGCAACGGCCCAGGCCGAGGCCAGGAAGAAAGCTGCGGAGGAAGCCAAGGCCAAGGCTGACGCCGATGCACAGAAGAAGGCTGAGGACGCAGCGAGGCAAAAGGCCGAGGCCGAGGCTGCCGCCGCCCAGAAAAAAGCTGCCGAGGAGGAACTCGCGCGGAAGAGCGCGGAACTCCAGAAGCAGCTTCGCGAGATCAACGACTTGATTGACCAAGCCAAGGCCCTTGCGCTAAAGGGACAGTTCCTCCAGGCGAAGACTGCCTTCAGCGATGCCATTGCCAGGGTGCCCGAGGGAGAGGACAAGTTCGCATCGCAGAAGCTTGCCGAGCAGGCAGCCTCGATGTACGACGGTGCCGTCAAGAACAAGGTGAAGGGCGTTCCCGATGCCCAGGCCATCACCGATGCCATCGGCGCGGTCCGTGACGCGAAGAAGCGGGACCCGCAGAACGCGATGCCCTACTACACCCTCGGCAAGATCAACAGTGATCTCGGCCAGGTGGACAATGCGATAGCAGAACTCAAGCAGGCCACAGCCCTCGATCCGAAGAGCTACTCGTATACCTACGAACTGGGAAAGGCCTACTACAAGGCGCGTGAATTTGAAAAGGCCCGCATGTCCTTCGAGGGGACAGTCACCTTGAAGCCTGACTATGATGCCGCCTGGTTCAACCTCGGCCTGACCCACCAGGCACTCAAGGATCCTTCAAAGGCGCTCGTGGCCTACCGAAAGGCCCTCCAGTACAATCCGACCTTTGGCAACGCCCTTGTTGCCAGCGGGCGCATCCTCTCCGCCCAGAACCAGAAACAGGCAGCCATCGATGCCTACAAGAAAGCCATCGCTGCCGATCCTGCCAATGCCATCGCCTCGCGTGAGCTCGCTGCCGAATTTGCCCTGGCAGGTGACAACGAGCAGGCGGAAACCTATTTCCAGAAGGCCCTCGCCGTGCAGGACGACCCGGTCACCAACTACAATCTCGCGACGGTAAAGCTCAAGCTCGGAAAGGGCATCGAGGCCCTGCCCTTTGCGGAGAAGGCGGTCAAATCCCAGACCAGCAACGCGGACTACCAGTACACCCTGGGGCTGGCCAACGAGGCGGCGGGAAAGACCGATGCAGCCCTCGAGGCCTATGTGAAGGCCTGCCAGCTCGACAAGAACGCAGTGAAGGCTCGCATCAACCTCGGTGCCCTCTACCTTTCCTCGGGCTTTGTGGACAAGGCCCTCGGCTACCTCGAGGAGGCTGTCACCCTCGACCCCAAGTCCTTCCTGGCGAGCAACAACCTCGCCAACGCCTACGGCAAGAAGGGCCTCTTTGAAAAGAGCATCGTGTTTTACGAGAAGGCCCTGAGCATCCAGCCGCGGGATGGGACGGTGCGACTCAATCTCGCCCGGGCCTATGTGCAGGCTGAAAAGACCCCAGAGGCGGTGGCCGCCTACGTGGAGCTCATCAAGATCGACGGGAAGGCCTGGGACGCATGGTACGAGCTCGGCCGATTGCAGGCCTCGGTCGACCCTGCCGCCGCCAAGAAGACCCTGTCGGAGCTCCTGTCCAAGAACCCCGACTATCCGGGCAAGGCCGAGGTCAAGAAGATCCTGTCAGGATTGTGATTGGTTAAGCTGCTTAGACTATCCGCCGTACTGCGCGGAAGAGGTCGGCCCGGGTCAGCCTGATCCAGACCGGGCGGCCGTGGGGGCATCTCGGCTCGGGGAGGGCCAGGGCCCGCCGGGCCAGCTCGAGGGCGGCAGCGGGTTCCAGCCTGTCGCCGTCCTTGACTGCCGCCCTGCAAGCAGTGGTCGCGAGGGCTGCCTTTCGTGGGTCCGCCTCCGGGCAGTCCAGCAATTCACGGAGGGCGCCCATAGGGTCCGCCGCCAGGAGGGCCGGCAGACTCACGAGGGCCCAGCTTCCCTCTCCGGTTCTCTCCAGTCCAAATCCCGCCCCGGCGATGACCTCTGCCATGGCGGCGATCCGTGCGTCCTCTTCGTCGCTTTCGGCTTCGTGGAGGATGGGCACGAGGAGCTCCTGGATGGCTGGCTTTCCAGATGAGAGCTCGTCGAAGAGGAGCCGTTCGTGGGCGGCGTGCTGGTCAATCAGGTACAGCGAGTCACCGGATTCAACGATGAGGAAGAGTTCCATGGTCGTGCCGAGGTAGCAGAGGCGGTCTGCCAGGCCCGGCTCGGTACCGAGGGTGTCTGTCCCCCTCGGCGGTACCTGTGGGGAGAAGGGCCGTTCGCGGAGAAGGCTGTCCCAGCCCTGGCCGGGAGGGCCTTCAGAGCTGCCTGGCAGCGGCGCGTACCACGAGCCTCCGCTGTGCCGCCCGAAGTCGAAGGCAGGGTGACTGTCCCCGATTTCCTCCCCTGCCTCTACACGCTCAGGCCTGGCCCTGACAAGCCCGCGGAGGAAGGAACTGAGTCCGGCCGTGACTGCGTGGCGGAGGGCCCCAGGGTCACGGAACCTGACCTCGCGCTTGGCTGGGTGGATGTTGAAGTCTGCAAGGCTGGGATCCATCTCGATGAAAAGAAAGGCAAAGGGATGGGCTCCGCCGGGGAGAAGTCCCTCGAAGGCCTGGTCGAGGCCGGAGACAAGTGAGTAGTCCTGGATGCGCCTTCTGTTGACAAAGACCTGCATGAACCTTCGATCGGCGCGGTAAAAAGCCGGGCTGGCGAGGACAGCGCGGCCTTCGAAGCCCTGTCCCGTAAACCTGGGCTCGTGGACCAGTGCCTCGCCCGGATCGTCGTGGAAAGCAAGCACTCGTTCGCGGAGGCTTTCGCAGGCAGGGAGCCTGTCCAGGGTACGACCCTCGCTCGTAAAGCGGAGGCTGACAGCGGGGTGGGCCAGGGCCTTGTCAGCAAAGACCTGCCGGCACAGGGAGGCCTCGGTCTGGGCTCTCTTCTGGAACTGTCGCCGCGCCGGAAAATTGTCGAAAAGCCCCTCCACCAGGACTCGGGTGCCCTGCCTGCCGTGGGTAGCCTCCATGGTCGGCGCTGATCCAGGGCGCGAGACGAGCCTCCGGGCCTCGGGAGTTTCCGCGCTGCGGCTGGTGATCTCGAGGCGGGCAGCGGCGGCGATCGAGGCAAGGGCTTCACCGCGGAAACCCAGGCTCCGGGCTGTAAGGAGGTCATCGGTGCCGCGGATCTTGGAGGTCGCGTGCGGAAGGATCGACAGGGCAAGATCGTCCGCGTCCATGCCCATGCCGTCATCGATGACCAGGACCGATGTAGAGCCTCCACCCTGGATCTCGACCTGGATGTCGCTCGCCCCGGCGTCAATGGCGTTGTCCAGAAGCTCCCGGAGCAGGGAGGCGGGACGGTCGATGACCTCCCCCGCCGCGATGAGGCGCGCCGTTTCCGGCGGAAGGACCTGGATGCGGGGCATGCATCCATATAGCCCCAGCAGCAGCTTCCTGTCGACAGTTTCGTGGGCGGGTGCACAAAAAAAGGCGCGGCCCGAAGGCCGCGCCGATCGACTCAGGGAGTCGGGACTAGAAGTGGAAGCGCGTCTCGATGGTCATCGAGGGGCGCTGCTTGACGATGCCTGCGGCCGCGTCGCTGTACTGGATGTTGCCGCTTGCGTCACGAGAGGGCACCGAGGCAAATACCGCCGCGAGATCGAGGTTCGGGGTATTGGGAACTGGCAGGACAACCTCTCCGGCAAAGGTGGTGTTCTCGTCGATGAGTTCCATCTTGGTAAGATCGGCGATGTTCGCGTTGATCTTGCTTGCAAGGCCACGTCGGTC
>JBMOIK010000043.1:0-17697 GCA_049317365.1 Rectinemataceae bacterium
GATTCATGAGGCGCCTTTTTCATCCACCCCCTCCTCTATCCCATCTCTGAACTCCAGCCTGTGTTTCCTGGCGATCGAAGCGCCGTCTCTGTTTTCAAGCGAGAGTAGTGTCGGGATTCCATCCCGCAGGATGCCACCCCGACAGTGCTCTTCCTGCGCGCAGCAGACTCCACCCCTATCATGCCTAAAAGGATAGCTCGAGACGGATCGAAGCGGTATGGGACGAAGGCTGAGAATCGTGTAGGCGCTGGCTTACACGAGCCCCTGGTCGAGTGGGTAGCTCATCATTGCGATACTATTTAGCACGCCCGGGAAACGCGCTTCCGCGGTGGTCCCGAACCAGGCTTGCTCCGGATAGCGAAGCCCTGCACCTGATCCTGCCGTGCTCCAGGAAATCCCGGGCGAACCACTCCAGCGCGACCCAGAGGCCAAGGCTGTCCAATGCGGCCAGGCGCAATTCCGTCGCTATCCTCCGCGCGTGACAACAGATTCGCCGGCCACCCTGGCTGTTTTAAAAAAACAATGCCGAAAAGGTGACTGAACTCCTGGTCGAAGCGATGAGGCACATCGCGCGATGATGCCGGACGCGGAGGAGATGGTGAGCATCGGAGCGCCATTTCCGACGATGGCTGCAACGAATAGCCGATAGAGAGGCTCCAGCTCGCTGAAAAGGGATTGAGCTTCCCCGCCTCGAATCCAGAATCAATCGTCCTCACGGTCCCCTTCGCCCCCATCCTCCCCTTCGCTCCCCTTGGAAGAGCTGCCTTCGCTATCCTTGGCTCCTTCCTTGTCGGCGCTTTTGTGGCAGCCTGCGCAGTTTTCGAAGCTGCGGATGCCTTCCTCGATATGGGCCGAACGCATGCCTGAGGGCGAGTGCTCGTGGCAGCCGTAGCAGGTATAGAGCGTGTAGTCGGCGCTGCCGTGGCAGGTGGCGCAGCGGACGGCATGGTCGCGGTCCAGCATGAAGTAGCTGTCGTGCGCGAAGGTGGCAGGAGTCCATTTCTGTTGACTGTGGCACTGGGTGCAATTGCCGGAGATCTGCCGGTGCAGATTGTCTTCGGGTGCCCGGTGGCAATCCTGGCAGCGATCGCGCGTCTCCGTCTCCAGGAGGCCATGGTTGAAGCCCTGCAGCCGGCTGCGCATCACCCCGGCGTGGTCACTGTGGCAGGCCACACAGTCCTTCACGATCAGCTTCTGATGGAAGGGCGCCTTGACCAGGGGCTTTGAGATCGGCAGGCCCTTCGTGTTCAGGAGTCCGATGGCCTGCGGCTTGTGGCAGACCACGCATCGCGTGGCATTGGCCCCTGCGAAGGGCTTGTGGCAGGCGCGGCAGTCGCCGGTCAGGGATCTATGGCCCGGAATCAGTGTCCCCGGTCCGACCATCACGCCAGGCTTCACGAACACGAGGATAGCCACTGCGGCGAGGGCGAGGGCCAAGGCAGCCTTGGCGATCCGGTTCATGCCCAGCTCCAGAAGAAAAGGATGCTGATGATATGGCCCGAAGCCAGGACCAGGAAGGCCACAAAGATGGGGATATGCACCCTGCGCCATTTGGCCATGACACCGAGCATCACCGAGTCCCAGAACATGGCCTGCCCGGTTTGAGGCTGCTGCTCGGACGCTTCCTGCTGTGTCTGCAGCTGGCTTCGCGAACGGTCCAGGAGCAGCTTGCCGACCATGCCGCTCACTACGGTGACGCCCATCGCCACGGTGGCCAGCCAGGGCAGCAGGGCGTTGAAATGGATGCCAGCGTGGACAAGGACGAGGAGGGACCCAAACCAGGCGCAGAATTCATGGAAGGTCAACAGTGACTTCGGTCTTCCCCTCGTAATGAACTTTCGCTTCCGAAGGGAATAGACAAAGGAACCGGCGATCATCACGGTCCCGGGAATGCCCACGTACCTTCCTACCCAGCCCAGGTCGAAGCGATGCAGGAAATAGTCGCAGATCAGAGTCACCGATGCCAGAAGAAGCACCAGGGCGATGAAGGGCAGGACCTGCCGACGTATGGGTGTAATCATGCGCTAGCCTTGAAGCCTTGTGGGGGAATGACCATGGCTGGCTTGCTCGGCTACCGAAGCCCGCTCGCTGGGATTCCGGATGCCGAGCCCCTCTACCATTTCACGCCGTGACAGGAAGTGCATGAGGGAGCGCTCCCGCTGCCTTGGAGAGTGGCACCATGACAGCTGATACACGCTCCCGGGGGCGTACCTGTGTTGTGCAGTACCCCATCGCGGTTGATGGTGTGACCGGCCGGTCCGCTCGGGACAACGGGACCCGCACAGGCTGCGAGCAAAAGCAAGGGTATTAGTACAAAGGGAAATCGACGCATGAGGCTTCCTTTTTTCTGCGAGCTGGCGAAATGCCCGTTCAATGACGGAAAGACCTTTTAGCACAAAGTTAGGGAATATTATAGCCCCCGTCACTCGCCAGCCATTTATGCAAGCCAAGTGCCAATCCCTCGGTGTCGCTGGTGATTTCTTCCGCCAAGATGGTCGCGCGGAGGCGCAGGAACAGTATTCTCGAAGACCAGCGCTGTCTTGTTGTTGATGGCGCGCGCGGCCGTGAACCCTTCTCGCTGATGAGCCGATCAAGCCAATTCCCCCGATGCCTTCCCAACGGCATCGGCTTCGGAAACCTAGGCGTCCGGCCCGAGGGAAGGGGGTTTTTGATAAGCGGCAGCGCGACCGGTGCAGACAGGGTTCTGAACCTTGACCAGTACTGTCTGGTTGAATCGTATTCGATGGAAGAAAACCGGGTACGCTATCGGGGCAGCATCAAGGCCTCCTCGGAATCCATGAGCCATGGCGCGATCTATTCCGCCGATCCTGAGGTGAACTGCGTCATCCACATCCATGGCAGGTCGATGTTCGATAGCCTTCTGGCCAGAGGCCAGATCCATACTCCGGCCGAGCTGCCCTATGGAACCCCCGCCATGGCCGCGATCGCTTTGAGCCCATCGCACCCATCCACACGCCGATGGCCGATCCCTTCGACCCCCCCTGCGCGGGATCCTGATTGATGTGTGCACAGGGAAGGGTTTTGCCTTTCATCCGACCGGAACAATTGTCACGATCGAGAGTCCGCGCTTTTCCACCCGGGCCGAATCGCGGATGCTCCGTGCCTGGGGTGCCGACATCATCAACATGTCGATCGCCACCGAAGCCTCCCTGGCCAGGGAGGCCGGCATCCCCTACGCAGCGGTGGCCATGAGCACCGATTACGACTGCTGGAAGGAAGATGAAGAACCAGTCAGTTGGGAGGCCATCCTGGCTGTTTTCAAAAACAATGCCGAAAAGGTGACCGAGCTCCTGGTCGAAGCGATCCCCCAGGTGGATCGGATGACCTGAGGACTAAGGGTCATCCATCGATCACCTCAATCAGTTCAATTGTCCATGTTCGAAGGAGATCGTCGCCGCCACGAAGCGCAAGCGGAACCCCCTTTCAGGAAAGGGAGAGATCGGGATACGGATTGGACGGATCATCAACAGCCACAAGATGGCCAGGCACTTTTTGCTGGACATCACCGACGATGGCTTCACCGGCCGTCGCAAGATCGAAGCCATTGCCGCCGAAGCGTCCCGTGATGGACTGTACGCGGTGCGCAGCAAGGTGCTGGAAGACACCTTGTCCACCGATGCCACGGTCTATGCCTACAGAGGCAGGCTACCGAGTCATGATGCTAAGTGTGGCCTTTCAAGCGGCGCGTGTTAAGAGCATGGGGGCAAAAGAAAGCAACGGTCACCCACAGGGTTCCACAGAGTCGACGTTTATGAACAAAGTTAATTAATCTATTGACAAATCACTATTCGTTTTAGTAAAATAAATTAAGTGTTTTCATCAGGATATGGAATGACAAGCTCTTCCGGCGGCAAGCCAAGAAATCTCAAAAGGAACAACCGAAAGCTCGTCCTCGAGCTTTTCAGGAGCCAAAAGCTGCTTTCGGTCAGCGACGTTTCCGAACGCATCTCCCTCAGCATTGTGACGGTATGGAAAATCATCGATCACTACGTCGCTAAGGGTCTATTAAAGCCCGCCGGAAAGGGTTCTTCCTCCGGAGAGGGGGGCAAGCGCCCGGCGCTCTTTCGCTTTAACGAAAGCTATGGCTTCGCCATCGGTGTCCACCTTTTTCCCGACGAGCTCCTGACCGTTATCACCGATCTATCGGCCACCATCCTCCACCAGGTCTCTTGGTCAATAGCCGAGGACGAACCCCTCGAACACCTTCTCGACCTCGTGGCGGACAGCGTCAAGGGCCTCATCCAATTCCCCGATGTAGACCCCAAGAGCCTCATTGGAATGGCCTTCGGCTCACACGGCATCACCGACAGCGACAAGGGGCTCAGCCTCTCGTCGCCGCATTTCCCCTCCTGGGGAAAAAACGCGAAGATACGCGAACCCCTCGCAGCCAGACTCGGCATCGACATGCCGATCTTCGTCGACAACCAGATCCGCTTCCAGGTCTACGCGGAACGGCTCAAGGGCCTTGCGAAAGACAAGCGGACGATCATCGTCCTGGAAGCGGGCGTCGGTCTCGTGGCAGGGGTGATGGTCAACGACGAGATCAAGCGGGGCGAACATTACCTCGCCGGCGAGGTCGGGCATATGATCATCAACCCGAGCGAGGAACTGAAGTGCGCATGCGGCGGTCGTGGATGCTTCGAGGTGATGGTCTCGAAAAAGCGCGTTCTCGACCGCGTCTGGGCGGAGGCGGTCGCACACCCAGAATCGCCCCTCGCCGCCCCGGGATGGGCGACCTTTCAGTCGGTCTTCGATGCCTCGAACAAAGGGGATCCCTTCGCCATGGAAATAGTCGAGGAATCAGTCAGATGGTTCTCGATTGGCCTCTCGAACATCATCCTCATGTACGATCCGGAAATAATCATAATTCAAGGAGAATATGCTGGGGCGGGCGAGTTCTTCCTCTCCAGGCTGAGGTCGGTCATCGCCGACGTATCACTCTGCGCGATCGACAAGCACGTACAGATCGCGTACTCGACCCTCGGCCGCGAGCGTGGCGTCATCGGGGCGGCCTGCTACGTCATCGGACAATTCTTCGACAACGAGGAACGGGAGGAGTCAGCCACGTGACGGCCCCCTCCGGGCCGGCGGACCACTTTGGCCCGCGGCCTTCCGGTGCGCATCGAGCCCTCACCTCCCCTCGTTGAAGTCCCTTACGGTTTCGATCATGGCGACTACGTTCTCCACGGGAGTCCTCGCCTGGACATTGTGGATGGAATTGAACACGAAACCGCCATCCTTGGAGAAGATTTCGCAACGCTCGCGCACCTCCCTCCGTACCTCCGCCGGGCTGCCGAAGGGAAGGGTCTTCTGCGTGTCGACAGCGCCTCCCCAGAAGGTGAGCCGATCGCCGTACTTCTTCTTGAGGTTGGCGGCGTCCATGCCGACGGCCGAGAGTTGGACGGGATTGATGATGTCGAAGCCGCTCTCGATGAAGGGCTTCATGAAGGGTTCCGCGGCTCCGCAGCAGTGTTTGAAGGTCTTCCACTTCGTGTTGGAATGGATCCAGTCGTTTACCCTTCTGTAGTACGGGGCCCAGAGTGATTCGAAGGAGGCGACCGAACAGAATTGCGACGTTTGGGTACCGAAGTCGGTGCCGCAGACAAAGGCCGCGTCCACGTTGTCAGCCACCGCTTCACGTATGCGTTTCAGGTTTTCCACCGCGATGAGCGTCTGTCGGTCGAATATGGCCTCCACGTAGTCCCGGTGGGCGACCGTAGCCATGTACCATTCCGCCACGTCCCGAATTCCCCGGGGATGGGGAATCATCGGCCCGGTCACGAGGGCGATGTCGCCGAGGCCCGTCCCACCGAAATTGGCGATGACGTAGCGACCGGTCCTCCTCGCCGCAGCGCTCGCTTTTTTAAAGTACTCGAGGGTGGATTCCCCGATGGGACCGAATTCCTGGAGATTATCCTCCGGGTCCAGGTGGTCCTCGTCGAGTGGACCCTGCCTTATTATGGTATCGAAAAAAAATCCACCTTCGGGCAACTTGGCCGAAGGCTCGGCTTTAGTGTCACCCTCCGGGTAGATGAAGGTCGCTCCGCCCTTCGTCATCGTGCGGAAGGCTTCGGGAACGAGGAGATCCTGGCCCCAGGGAGCCCGCCATTCCTTCCATCCCTCGCTCTTGAACCCGAAGATCGTGGATTCCGGATAGACGCCTTCCACATCGACCCCGATTGCCAGTTTCAGATCCTCCTCGATCTCTCCCAGCATCTGATAGGGCTCGCCGACGCGCACACGTCGATTCTCCAGGCCATAGTGCTTGCGCAAGGCTTCGACGATCGTCACATGCATTCCCGTGACCGCATTCGAACCAAAATCCACCGGCACCGGACCGGAGCGATGCGAGAGCGATCTAGAGGTTTTTTCGTATCCGTTCATCGGTAATTCCTCCAATTATGACTTTTCATTCCCTTATCCCGACTCCCTTCCGAAACCCGCGCGCTTCTTCACCATGTAGGCGCTCAGGATCGCAGCTCCAACGATCACCACCCCGAAAACGGTGTAGGTCCAGAAATACGGGATGCGCATGACAAGGAGGCCGTTTTCGATCAGGGAGACGATCAGGGCCCCCCAGAAGATGCCAGCCACGCTTCCGATGCCGCCGGTGAGGGCGGTTCCCCCGACAACAGCCGCGGCTATCGACTTCAGTTCCCAACCGTCACCCGCCCTGGAAGTAAAGGCTCCCGTGCGGGCGATCTGCATGATCGCCACGAAGCTGCATACAAGGCCCACAAGCGCGAAGACCCCCATTTTGATTGCCTTCGTGTTTATCCCCATGGCCCGGGCAGCCAGGGGATTGTCACCCGTGACGTAGATCCGGTTTCCCAGGGGCCGGCGATGGAGGAGGAACCACAGGATCGCCGCGATGCCAATGAACCAAAGGAACTGTACGGGAACCACCCCTCCGACCGGATCGGAGAATATTTTAGAAAACACGCCAAAGGTCGAGGTGTCGAAGGGTTTCTGCAGACCTTCTGACCAGAACACCGTCACTCCGCGCCAGAACATCATCGTACCGAGCGTGGTTATGAACGAGGGAATGCGGGCCCGCACCGTGATGAAACCATTGAGATATCCGATCCCCGCGCCTATGGCCAGGGTGATGGCCGAGGCCAGGTAGATGTTCACACCCGCGTAGACAAGCTTCATCACGACGAAGGAGCAGAACACCATAATGGAGCCCACCGAGAGGTCGAACTCGCCGGTGATCATCAACAACCCAACAGCCAGGGCCACAATGTTGAATTCCGCTCCCAGGCCGAGGTATACGGCCATATTGTCCAGGCTGATCAGGCGGTAGGACGGCGAGAGCAGGGTGAAAATGACGCCGAGCAGGAGAAAAAGGATGAATATAGTCAGAGATGGGAGGCGGATCAGCTCCGTGAGCAGCTTCGGCCGGGATCTTAGCTCAAGGTCCCCGCTCATGCCTCGTAGCTCCCTCGTCCACCCACAGGCTTGCTGCCGATGACGAGCTCGGCGAGATGGTCGATGCTGGTGTCTTTTTTCTCTACGTCTGCGGACTTCTCTCCATGCGTGATGATCACGTAGCGGTCCGCGACCTGATAGGCGTGGTACATGTTGTGCGTTATAAAGATCACCGATAGCCCCTCGTCCCGAAGCTGCTTCATGAAATCCATCACCTGCTGGGATTCCTTGACGGAAAGGGCAATGGTCGGCTCGTCGAGTATCACCAGCTTGGCCTTGAAATAAAGGACGCGGGCGATGGCCACCCCCTGGCGCTGGCCTCCCGAGAGGGTTTCGACGATCGTTTCCGGGTTCTTGAGGTGGAGGCCAATCTTGGCGAGGGCGCCAAGGCTCTCAGTCGCCATCTTCTTCCTGTCGAGGAACCCGAAGGGGCCAGTGGGCTCTCTCCCCATGAAAACGTTTCGCGAGATCGATACGTGGGGTGCCAAAGCCTGTTCCTGGTAGACGGTCTCTATCCCAAGCGATTTCGCGTCCCGCGGGTTCTTCATGTTGGTCCTGCTGCCCTCGAACCAGATCTCTCCTTTATCGGGCAGGTGAAAGCCCGAGAGGATCTTGATCAGCGTCGATTTGCCGGCCCCGTTGTCGCCGATAAGACCGAGGATCTCGTTCCGCCTCACCGCGACGTCGACCCCCCGCAGGGCATAGACAGGGCCGAAGGATTTATGGATGCCCCTCATCTCCACAAGGTTTCCGGAATCACTCATTTCTCTTCCTTTTTCTGGGCGGCGATACTGCGGGCGACGAGGCTGCGGCCTGCGCGTACAAGCTGAGTCGCTCGATGCCGACGTTGATTATCACGAACAGTATGACCGCTGCGCCGATGAATGCGTTGATCCCGAATACGGGCGCTCCCATGAGGATGAGACCGTTCTCAATTATCTGGATCGTGAGGGTCCCGAAGAAAACCCCGAGGATGCTGCCGATCCCTCCGGTGAGGGCCACGCCGCCCACGACGCAGGAGGCTATGGCGCGCAGGTCCATTCCGACGCCCTGTGTCGCAGCGAAGCTCTCGATGCGGAGGGCCTGCATCATCGCCATGAAGCTGCATACGACTCCGACCATGACGTAACAAGCCGTCTTCACCTTGTCGGTGTCTATGCCCATCGCCCTCGCGGCGGTGCTGTTGTCGCCTGTCGTGAAAATCCAGTTGCCAAAGCGGTGGCGGTGGACCAGGGCCCAGAAGACCAGCGTGATGCCGATGAGCCATAGTATCTGGACGGGGATTAATCCCCCGATTTTTCCTACCAGCATACTCTCGAAAAAAGAGCCTTCGGGCAGGGAGGAGCGGATGCCGATAGGCATCATCTGGCTGATGCCGAAGAGGATTCCCTTCCAGAAAAGCTGGGTGCCCAAGGTAGCGATGAAGGAGGGAATCCGCGTCTTTACGACGAGGAGACCGTTCATCAGCCCCATGAGGCCACCGACGAGGAGGGTCAGGAAGGGGGCGATGGCGAGCGGAACGCCCCAGCCCAGGAGGTTGACGAATACGAAGGAACTCATTGCGATGATCGATGGCACCGAGACGTCGAATTCCCCGCAGATCATCAGCATCCCGATGGGGATGGCGATGACTCCCAGGTCGGGGGCGAGCCGGGCCAAGGAAGAGAGATTGGAGGAACTAAGGAAGATATTACCTGGCGTCAGGATGGCGAAAACGAGGAACAGGGCGACGAACATGAAGATAGTGAAGGAAACTTTCACGGAGAGTATTCTCAGGATAAAGTGCTTTCTGTTGCCCACGCGGTCTTACCTTCCTCCAAGAAAAAGCCTCCCCCGCGCGCGGGGGAGGCGCACTTGAATCCTTGTCAGCGAATATGCGCCGCTGAAAGCGTCTGGATAGTCGCAAGATTCTTCTTGTCCACCAGGTAGCCACCGGTGTCGATGTTCGGAGCGAAGCTATATCTCTTCATGAGATACAGGGTGTAGACGGCCATGTAACCCTGCAGATACTGCTGCTGGTCGATGCTGGCCTCGAGATAACCGGACTTCATTCCTTCGATCGCCCCTGGCGCTGTATCGAAACCGCCCGCGAGGATTTCGCCAGCCTTCTTGTTTGCGTTCTTGAGGGAGGCCGTGAGCCTGTCGGTGCAGATGCCCCCGAGACCGATGATGAAGGTGAGCTTCGGGTGCCCCACGAGATAGGACGTGATGCGTTGCTCGACGGTGGTCATCTCGAGTCCACCGGCGTCGATGATGTCAGGCTTGCTCGTGATCCCGAACTCGTCCATGGCTTTCTGGATTCCCTGGGTGCGAACCTTTCCGTAGTTGGCGCCGGGAACTTCGACTGCGAGCGCGACGGTGGCGGTCGAAAGGTTGATGCCCTTCGCCTTCGCGACCTGGAACATCCTAAGCGCGATGGAGTATCCGGCATTGACCTCGTTCTGGCCGATATAGGACAGCCTGGAATTGCCCGCCGCACCCTTGCTGTCGTCGTTGTTGATGCCGATGACGTTGATACCCTTGGCTATCGCATCCGCCACGGGCTTGTCGTAGGCATTGTCGTCATTGATGACCAAAGCGATGCCGTCCGGCTTTGAAGCGACTGCGGTGAGGAAGGCCTTTTGCAGGGCGGAAACGTCGCCTCCGACAAGATCGATGTCGGCTTTGCAGCCCAGCTCGGTGGCGGCATCCTGCATACCCTTGGTCACCACGGCCCAGAAGGGATCGTCCCCGCCATGGGTGCAGAGCCTGAAATACATGCCCGCCCCCGGCTTAACCTGGGCGGTGACTATGCCTGGTATGAGGACCAGCAGCATGATGGCACAAATCAAGAGCGCAGTTCTTTTCATGGACCTTCTCCTCCTTCGAAAAATAGAAACACATGACCCGAATCCCACTCTAACCCTTCCCGGCCGAGTCCGCAAGCAAACCACGCCGCGATGGGCGATTTCCGACGAAATTAGCCCGATGCCTACCGACAGTTCCCGATATCACCCGACACCGAAGCCGTCCGTCCCGCCTCAGACGAGTACAGGCGCACCGATGATCAGCTCCTCGATCTTCTCGATTGAGGTTTCGCTCTTCTTGAGGTCACCGACCTTCTGTCCGGCTCGCAGCACGACGATGCGATCAGCGACCCGATAAATGTGATGGATGTTATGAGTTATGAACAAGCAGGAGTGACCCTTCTCCTTGGCCTTGACCACGAAACTGAGGACGCTCTGGATCTCCTCGATGCCGAGCTGGTTGGTCGGCTCGTCGAGGATTATGAGGTCCTTTTCGAAATACATGGCCCGTGCAATAGCGATGGACTGCCTCTCCCCTCCCGACAGGTTGCTGATCTGCGTGTCGAGGTCGATCCTCTTAATTCCCACCTTCTTCATGAGGGCATGCGCCTCCGAGTTCATCTTTGCCATGTCCAGGTAGGGGAAGGGTCCGAATTTCTTGATCGGCTCCCTTCCGAGGAAAAGGTTTCTCGAGATGTTGAGGGTGTTCACGAGCGAGGATTCCTGGTAGATGCTCTCGATGCCGAGGTTGATCGCGTCTATCGGCTTGTGGATCCTTACTTCCTCGCCCTTGAAAAATATTTTCGCCCCGGGATTGGCCTGGATGGCCCCCACGAGGATCTTCACCAAGGTCGACTTCCCGGCACCGTTGTCACCGACGAGACCGACGATCTCGCCTGGCTCCATCTCGAGGTCCATGCTCTTGAGCGCCTGGATCCTGCCGTAGGACTTGCTGACATTCACCATCCGCACTAGTTGGCCGCTCATGACGAAGTCCCCCTGGATTGATTCCCCATGACCGAATAGATGGTCAACATGAGCAGGATGATGACCCCGACGAAAATGTTGTAGGCGAGTCCGGGCACTCCCAGAACTATGATCCCGTTCCGCATCGCGCGCATCAGGATGGATCCGATCAGCGTGCCCACGAGGGTCCCGCTTCCGCCCGAAAGGGCCGTGCCGCCGATGACGACCATCGCTATGACCTCGAGTTCATATCCGGAACCGGCGATCGGATAGGCGGATTCAATGCGGAACGAATCGATCAACCCGGCGAGGGCGGCGAAGACCGAGGAAAGGACGAAAAGGATGATCTTGACTCGGTCGGTATTGATGCCCCGCTCGCGCGCCGAGCGAAGATTGCCGCCCGTGGCGAAGATCCAGTTTCCGAAGCGCGTCATCCTAAGAACGTAGAGCATCGAGAAAAAAATGAGGAGGAACCAGCCGGATGAAGCGAATATCGTCCAGTCCCCGAACTGGATCGTGCCCGCCAGGATGGTCTTGAGCGGTGATTCCGTCGACCACTGCGACTGCGGAAACACGTTGGCGACGAAAAGGGCTACACCACGCATGATCAACATCATGCCCAGGGTGG
Organism: Rectinemataceae bacterium; assembly: GCA_049317365.1. Lineage (GTDB taxonomy): Bacteria > Spirochaetota > Spirochaetia > Treponematales > Rectinemataceae > CAIJMU01. The sequence continues at coordinate 11,833 of JBMOIK010000043.1, forward strand.
CGAGAAAGGATGAAATCCTCACCTTCGTCACGAGGATGCCGTTGATGAATCCCGCGAGCGCGGACAGGGCGATGGCGATAAAAAAGGCGATCTCGATGGGGACCCCCGCGTTGTTCCGCAGGGAGAACATGATCACGGGCCCGAAGGCGAATACCGATCCGATCGACAGGTCGAATTCCCCGGCTATCAGAAGATAGGTCATCGTGAGGGCCATAATCCCGAGTTCCGGAAAGTAGGCGAAGAAATTGCTGATGTTCATAGACGAAAGGAAGGCTGGATTGACGATATAGAAAAGCAGCGACAGAAGGATCAGGATGGTGAGCGACCACAACTCCTTGGTCGTATTGTACCTTTCGAGCAATCGCGGGAAAAACGAATTCATTCTCCATTCTCCTTCATGCGCGCGTCGCCTGCCTTTGGGCGGGGCGGGTGCTGGTCAGGCCGGCGGGTAGCGAGGGGACCGATCGGTCCGCTCCCGCTTCCCGCCGCGTCGATCACTTCATTTTCTTGGCGAGCTCAAGATAGGTCGCCGCGTTGCTCTTGTCGTACATGGCCATGGTGAGAACGTCATAACCGGTGGCTATGTTGTTCTTCATCATGTAGAGCAGGACGATGGGCTGGAAGCCCTGGGAATCCGGGTACTGCCAGGTGGCCGCGTTCATGTAGCCGTCCCGCACCGCGGTTGCGGCTTCGACCGAATTGCCCCAGCCAACGACGGGGATCCTTCCCGCCTTCCAGTTGACCGCGTCGAAAACTTTCTTCGTGGCTCCGGCTACGTTATCGCCGAGGCCGATCATCGCCGCGATTTCATTGCCGTGGGCAGCGAGGTAATCGGTCATGGTGGCGATCATCCTGGCGGGGTCGGTGCCGGCGTCGAGGATCTCGTACTTGATGCCGAGGGGATCGAACACCGAGGCGATTCCTCTCGTTTCCTCGGTCTGATAGGTCGCTCCCGGCACCTCGACGGGCATCCACACCTTGTCGCCCGACTTCACGAGCTTGCGGTCGACGAGATATTTGGCCCATTGGAAGCCGACCTGGAAGACGTTTGCGCCCACATAGGCGTCGCGCCCCGTGGCGGGATCGTCGGTGTTGAAGAATACGACAGGGATACCCTTGGACTTGGCCAGGGCCACCTCGTTTTTAAAGGCGCCATCCTGCGGCGAGGAGACGGCGATGCCGTCGGCCTTTGCGGCGATCGCGGCCTGGAATGCTTCCTTCTCCGAAGCTACGTCGTTGTTGTGGAAGGAGGTCTTCACCGTCACGTTCAGGGCCTTGCCCGCGGCGTTGGCGCCGTTGATGGCGTAAACCCAGATCGGGTAGCCGGCGGATCCGTGCGAGATCCAATAGAACACGAGCTTCTTATCCGCAGCGGTCGCCATACCGGCGAAAGCGAGGACCAAGAGCAAAACCCCAAGTAGTCTCTTCATAGCGCGATACCCCCTATTAGAAACGGGTTCCCGATTGACCGCCCATGGCGGCTCGAAAATCCTCTAAGCGCGCGCGACGCGCGCGCAAATCCCCATGATCCAAAGATCCTCTCCCCGTCGGCGCCAACTGCGATCGGGATGGCCTCTTTTATGCATTCCTACGAAGCTCGGCTATCCTTTCGTCGATGGCAGCCCGGTCGATAGGATAACTCCCGTATTTCTTCGCGATCGAAAACAAGACCGCGATGTTCTCCGGAGGCATATTGGCCTGGATATTGTGCCCAGACGAAAATATGTACCCGCCTGAGGGGGAGAGATCCCTCAAACGTGACAGCGTATCAATCTCCAGGGGACGGGAAGGACCGTGAAAAAGGCCTTGGTTGTCCGTGCCCCCGTGGAAGGAGATTCTTTTTCCGAACTCGCCCTTGATACCGGCCGTGTCCTCGTTGCCCGCGGCACTGGGCTGAAGGGGATGCAGGATATCCACGCCCGCCTCGATCAGATCGGGGATGGCCCACCTGACCGATCCGCAGCAATGATAGGCGCACTTGGCCTTGGTCTTCTTCTTCACACCCTCGATGAGCCGAGCGATCCGCGGCTTGAACAGGGTCCGGAACATCTCGGGACTGTAGAAGGGCCCGCCCTGGCCGCCCCAATCGTCGCCCGCCCAGAAAAACTCTATCACGTCCCCGATCGCGTCCATGATGCCGCCCGAGTAGGCGATCATCCAATCGACGATGGCATCAAGGAGATACGCGGTCATGCGCGGTTCCTCGTAGAGGTCCGCGACGGACTGTTCGAGGCCCCGCAGGGTCCAGCGTGTGTAGTCGAAGCAGAGCATGGACCCTGAAACTAGGGCATAGTCGGTCGTTTTCGAGAGCGCGAGCGCCTTTTCACGAAGCCCCTTGAAGCGCGACGGATCGGTGGGATCGGGAAACTTGTAGGCCTTTACCTCGGCGAAACTCTTGTCCCTCAAGGCCGGGATGACCGTATCCGAGTAGAATCCCACCCTCTTGTAGGTGACGCCGAACTCGTCCTTCCAGGTACCGTCGAGCTTGAGGTCGTAGCTCCACGATTGGGGAGCGTTGGGATACAGATATCGGGTGTCGACTCCGAGTGCCTTAAGGACGCTCTCGCCATTCAGGGCCAAGCGCTGAACCACGTCGAGAAGAGGCGCTTCCTCCTTCAGCTTGAGATGGCCGAGGAGGTTCGAATAGGCGATCTCGTGGATGCTCGAGACGATGCCGTTGTTGTCCACGGGGACCCTGTCCGGCTCCTCGTGATTGATCGCGCGCCTCACGCGCTCCCTTGGTGTCATTGCCGCCTCCATCTCACAGCCTGCCGATCTCTTCGCGGGCTATCTCCACCCATCGCTTGGCGCGCTCGGGCCGCCGGCCCAGGGTGTTGTTGTCCTTCATGATCAGCTCGACGACGCAGCCGCGCGTGTCCTTAAGATCCTTCCGTAATGAAAGGCGGATGGCGTCCTCGTCCATGGTCGCCACGGCCAGGGGCGCCGGACTCGGCTTCAGGGACATGATGAAGTCCTTGCCCATGGCTTCCGCCATCAGGGGACGGTTCGCCCAAGGTGATACCGACACGCGGCGAAGCCTGGGGATGCGCTTCAGCACGTGCCAACGCGGGTCGACAGGCTCGCAGCATCCGTAGCAGTTGAGTCCGAAGCGCTCGAGTATGGGTAATTGGTAGGGGAATATGAATTCCTCGAACATCTCCGCCGACACTCCCACCGTCTCCTGGCTCTCGCAGAAACCCCACATGTCGCGGAGCCGGACCTTGTCGGCCTCGAAGCCCGCCACCGGAAGTTGGCCCGTCCAGCCAAAGCCCCCCGATCCCACGTAGGTCCCCCCCGTATTCAGCGCGAGGAGTCCGTTCGCCTCGAGGAAATCGAGCTTGCGAAGGAGACCGTCGCTTAAGAACTTCATGGTCTTTTTCACCCAGTCGGGGTTGTCATACAGGTCGAGCATGAAATTCTGGAGGCCGCGCAGGGTTATGTAATCCCAGGTCATGCCGAGGGTCCACCACCAGATGCCCCGGAGGCGCACCGTGAGGACGCCTCCGAAAAGCTCGCCCGCCAGGTCCGCCACCCTCCCGGTCTGATCTCGATCGATGAGCAGTTCCGGAAAGCGCAGCTTCTCGAAATCGCGTCCATAGTCCCTGAGCGGCGGTTCCCAGGTATAGGCTCCGCCATGTGAACCACCGACACGTTTCTCCCGGATCCCCCAGCCCATATCCTTATAATTATATGGAACATCAAAAAAGGGTTGTATCACCCGATCGTCGAGCATTTCAGATCCCCAGTATATCTCCTTGAGAAGGTGCATCTCCCAGACGCGCGCCAGGGGGTCGCGGCATTCGAGGGTCGCGGAAGGGATGATCTCATTCCATCCGTTTTCAGGGTCGCAGAACAAGAGTGGCGTGTCGCTCTCAAGGTCATTGTGGGAAGTCCAGAGCTTGGCCTTCCGCTTTTCTTCGGGCCTCGCGGCCAATTCCGCGACCCGCTTCGCCAAGCTTCTGAGGCGATCCCGTTCATGAGAGGTGAATTTCAGGCTTGTTTTGATGCCTTGAGTAGTGTTGAGTCCCGCCGCAGTCTGCTCCTCGGCTGGATCGCGTTCCTGTTCCATCACCTCGGTCATCCTCGTCTCCTGCATCGGCATTAGATACTTGTTGTATTATTTTATGGTTTGATCATTTCGTCAAGTTTTTTTATAAACTTTGTATAAAAACTGTATTTTATCACCCAGAAGGACTTTACATAGATCTGGATCAGCTTGGTGCAAGATCCAGGAAAAGAAAAGCTCGCTTAGCCTCGATCTTCACGGCATGCACCGCGAGGCTCCGAATGGCTGGCCTCCGGATCGCCTTCCCCGAAGGGATGTGAAAACGCGCGTTGTGCTTGGGGCATTCGATGGCCTCGACTTCGACGAGACCTTGGCAAAGGTGGGCGCCCTCATGGCTGCAGAGTCCGTCGGTCGCGTAGATTCGCCCCCCCCAATTCGATTCAAGGCGATAGCGCGCGCTCCGACGAGACGCTCGATGACGTCATCCTCGGGAACCTCGTCCTCGTCGCAGATATCGATCCATTCCAGCGAGCCTTCGCTCATGTCCCTTGGTCCTTCACCACGCTCTCCGGCATTGGCCGAACGATGCAAGCCTGACTGTCCCTGCGCTGCCTTGAAAATATGCCGAACAGTTCCAGCAGGGGCTTGCCGAGTCCACGATAGGGCTCAGGAAGCTGATTCGCGATGCGCCTGTTCAGCGAGGGCAGGGCATAAAAAGGCACGAGCGGATAAAGATGGTGCTCGATGTGGTTTTGCATGTTGAGCAGAAAAAAGCTCGCCAAGGGACCGAAGCGAAAGGAGCGGCAGACGCGCCGATGGTCCCAGATGTTCTCCTCGAGCCCCGCATGTTGGAGCACGATAAAGGTCCAGATAATGAAGCTGCCATAGAATCGGTGGAGCCCGAAAAGAAGCACGGGCAGCCAACTCTGGGTGAGAACGGACAGCCCGATCGCGATGAGGTGGGGAAGGAGGGTCAGTCGGGCGCTCTCAATCACTCTATTTCGCAAAACGCGAAGCTCGAGCCAGGACTCTATCCCGAATCGTTGAAATTGCCCTCCTCGCACACGTTCGTCATACCTATATGTATGCTTGCCTACTACGTGGAGTGGCAGATGCGCCAGAAACTGAAGCCGATGCTCTTCGATGATGAGGAACTCTCGGCGCAGCGGAACAACCGCCCTTCGCCTCTCCTTCCCCCGGAGCCATCGTGCTGCGCGATGCGAAAAAAAGGGACTGCCTGCAACGAGTCCGGTCAGCCGATCCACAGCCTCAGGACCCTACTCGTGGATCTCGGCACAATTGCCTACAACATCTGCGCCCCGGCTTCCGCGCCCGATCACACCTTCGTCGCCATCACGGATCCGACCCCGCTCCAGGCACAGGCCTTCTCGCTCCTTGGCATCGATCCTAAACGTGTCCAGTAGAAAACGGCTTGATTTTTATATAATCTTATATCTAAACGTGAATTGCTAGACTTGAAGGGGGAGACTTCGGCCATAGAGCGGAATGATCGCAGCCGTTCTTCCATGCTCAACGCATGCCCGCTCCTGGAGTAGCTCTAATTCTGATTGTTCTGGTGCCGTTCCGGCTTCCGCTTCCTTCGCCAGACGGCGTGTTTTACCCTGTAGCCTGTGTTCCTTTTTGAGGTCTGAGGCTTTCTTTTCCTCGTCTTGCCTCTTCCTCGTCGCTTCCTTGTGGGTACTGAGCAGCTTCTGCAGCTTGCTTCGCGAAATAGCGCTGGTGAAGATCCCTTCCTTGACCTTTTCCGCGATGGCATCGAGGATCTTTTCCTGATATCCCCTGGCCGTCGGCTTCATTCCGCGCACATACCAGCCCGTTGGGGCCAAGCAGCATCTGGC
>JBMOIK010000044.1:0-17235 GCA_049317365.1 Rectinemataceae bacterium
CGGAGCCGCCTGCGGCTGGCTTCTTGGCACCGAGGCCGCGCGTGCGTGTCACGAAGGAATCGAAGCCCTCCGACAGGAGGGGATAGTCCACACCCTCGATGTTCCGCATCACGAAGGGCAGGGGCAGCTCGGCATCGGAGAAGAAGAACTGTGCCGTCTCGCTCCCGAAGGGGGCTTGGGCGGAAAGCTGCCCGAGAAAGCTGACCACCTCGACCGGGATGCCGATGTTGGCCTCGGTGATCCTGTAGTTCCTGATCAGTGTGGCCCGGAGGCGTTCAGTACCCGCGAGGTGGTAGACCATCGAGACGAAGCCCGGACGGTCGACCTGCACGTAGAAGTGGACTTCCTCATCCTGGGCAAATACGAGTCCATCGGCGCCTTTTTGGGTGTATACCGAGAAAAAGACATCCCTGGGAGCCGGAACCGCAACAAAGCGGTCGTGATCGGCGGCGGCGATGGCGATGTTTTCCGGCAGGAAGCGCAGCTTCTGCCCATCGACAAAGCGTTTCCCGAGATCGACCTCGTGGGTAGCGAGAACCTTTCCGGCTTTTGCATCGTTCAGCTTGTACACAAGACGGTAGCCATCCTTGATCTCGAAGAAGGAACCCTTCAGAACAAAGCGGGCGTCGCTCGCTCCTGCATCTGCGAGCGCAATGCCAAAGTCAGAGGAGACGCGGTCTTCGAGACGGCCCTTCAGATAAAAGAAGTATTCCCCCGAGATGTCTGTCGTCTTCCAGAGGGCGGGCATGATGGCAAGCTTCGAGCCCGCGAGATCGGACCACGTGAAGGCCCCGAGGAGATCGGAGACGAGGTCGGAATCCGAGAGGATTTCCTTGGAGCGGACCATCGACCGAAGGTCGTCCTGCGAACGGTACCAGGATTTGACGGAATCCTCGAGGCCGGCGGACCCTCCGAGGACGAGGTCGATGCTCGCGTTGGCTGAAAGATCCGTCAGCGTCAGCGACATCGCATCGAGGGTGGCTGCAAGGAGATCCTGGCGCCCCTTGCCCAGATAGTCCCGTGCTTCGCGGAGCTGTGACTCGAGCGTGCTTGTCAGCTGGCTCCGTTGCGTGGACAGGTATTTCTGCTCCTGGGCCTTGTTGAGGACGCACAAGGCGAGCTGCCGGCGCTGCTTCGGATCGTAGCGCGTCTCGTAGCTCTCCACACCGCTCAGGTCAAGACGGACGGTCGCGGTCACATCGCTCTTGTATGAGGAAAAATTCTCCTTGCCGAACTCGGAGGTCGTGATGCGCGAGGAGCTGTCGATGGAGGTCTTCAGCTTCGACCCGAGATCGGCCAGGGCAGCCGACCTGGCGGAGGCGGCACCCTCAGGCGTCTCGCCTGCCACGGCGGCGGTCCCGAAACCGGTCATGTAGAGCGAGCTGTCATAGCCGGTCACACGTCCCTGGCTATCGTACCAAGTCTTTGCTTCACCAAAGGCGGCCGTCACGGGTGCCGAAAGGGCCACGGCAGCGAGGACCCACGCAAGAACCGGCATTGCCATCATTTTCCCCTTGTGAAACTGTCAATCGCCTCGCGCCAGGCCGCGTTTTCCCTTATCAGGAAGCGCCACAGCGAATCGATCTCCTCAAGTTCGAACAGGCGCCTGTCCTCGAGGTCGGCGGCGGTGAAGTCGGCGAAAAGCCGGTCCTGGCCCGCCTTCCAGTGGTCATACAGCGTATCGGGGGCCTTTCCCGCAGCCATCGCGTCGAGGGCGGCGAAATCGAAGTAGTCTTCATCGCCTGCGTCGAGCCGGACAGGCGGCTGGGGCGTCCCGCCAAAGCCGCTTTGGCGCTTGCTCCCCATTGGCACGATGAAGGGTTCCGGCTCGGCCCCCTGGACATCCTTGTCGATGCTCAGCACCTGTCCGTCCTTGACTGCCAACAGGGCTTCTCCGCCCGAGCCCGCAATCACGGCGAACTGGGTACCCCGGACTCCCATGAGCGATTCCTGGGTCCTGACCTGGAAACCCTTCCCTGCCGGCATGACCTCAGACAGGATCTTGCCGGTAAGGATGGTCACATGATCGGGACTGGAGGATGCCCTGGACGAAGGCATGGCGGCTTCGAGCCGCACCAGGCTGTTGGAAGAAACGAGGAGCCGGTAGGCATCCCGCCGGGTCAATTCGACACTTGATCCCGGCCCTGTCCTGACGAAGCCCAGGGCTCCGATGGATTGACCTGTCTCAAGGGTCTTCCATTGGGCACTGAGCCCTGTCCTGAACGAGGCCTTCCCCGAGACGAAAACCACGGTCAACTGGGCTGAAAGCAGGACAGCCGCAGCGAAGCAGAGCGACGCTGCGAGGGTCAGGCGACGTGACATCGGGTTACCTGAGATACTTGATGGCGCCATCGGCGATCTTGAATATCGTCACCATCCGGTCTTTCACCTCGGGAATCAGGACAATGTGGTTGAGCGCTCCGTTGATGTAGACGCTCACCTTCACTTTCTTCATCGGAGAGCCTCCGGAGTAATTTTGCACATAGTAGGTATATTCAGCTCCGGGAATTATGCCGGTGATCGTAATCGTCTCGGGGCCGTAGCCCGAGGTGGCGTCACGGTCGAGCCTGGCCTTCCCGGCCATGGCCTTCGAATCCCGGTAGGAGACATGGAAACCGGGGCCCAGAAGGTGGGCGTCAAGATCGGAGGGAGTGCGATCCCATTCGAGGATGATCCTGGCGTCCCGGGGATCGATGATCTTGCTCATGAGGAAGCGCTTCCCCGTTGAGAGTATGCTGCCATCGGCGATCATGACGCTGTCGTCGAGGGCCAGGAAGCCCGGGGCTGTGGCGCTCAACGCGAGAATGCTGTCCCCGATGGAACTGAGCTCATCCGAGGGGAAGCGGGCAATGCCCCGCGCATCGGTCACCTTTGGAGCGAGGCCCTGGAGGGTAACAGTCACCTTCGGAATTGAATCGCCTGAAACGGCGTCCTTGAAGCGGAGCATGATGACTCCATCGAGTTCACCCTCTTCGAGCTCCGACATCTCCTGGGGGGTCCACATCGACTCGGCCCAGGCGCCGAAGACCGATGAAGCGAGCATCACAAGAACCATGAGAAGGGATTTGATCGAGTTGGTCATTTGAAACTCCGTATTGAGGATTCGGGGGCGCCGACAAGGACCATGCAGGTTTCGCTCGAGGTATCGATCCAGCGCTCGAGGACCCGGAGGCCTCCTAGCTGGTACTTGAGGCGCACCCAGTCGATCTTGAGCATCGAATCATCCACCGCCTTGTCGTTTTCATTTTTCCCGACTTCGGTGATGGACCCGATCTGGATGCTGTAGGTTGTCACGAGGCTGAAAACGGCGTTGTCCTCGCATTTGATCCACGCGTCGGAGGAACGCCCCATGATGGAAAAAAGCCCGACTCCGTACACGAAGCCGTCCTTGATGAATCCCCCACGCCTGGTCCAATCGGGCCGGGAAAGGCTGGCAACGGCAATCTCGGCCTTGTCAGCCGCACTCAGCGCCTGGCTCCTGCCCACCAGGAAGACATACTCGCCCGAAAGGAGTCGTATGGCCCAGGATGCCAACACCTTGACCTTATTGCGCCATACGGCGACATCCTTGTCCGTCGCGTAATAATAATATGCAGTATTGTTATATGACTCATCCCGCAGGGCCGTGGAATAAAACCGCTGGAAATCACCTTCAAGCCTGCATTGCTGATAGGTCGCCAGGACCACCGCTCCGGAATCCAGGGCTTCCGCATCGCTTCGGGCGAATACGGCAACACTGTCACCGGCCGGTGGGTGGAAGAACCACCCAGGGTAGCTGGTCTGCCCGGCAAGGGGCGAGGCAAGGAATCCGAGTCCGGCGACCATGACGCACACCCAGACCTTCCCCGCCTTCATCCCCGATCCTTTTTTTGTTACTTGCCGGCTGACGAGGCTTCGATTTCCTTCTGGAGTTCATCGTAGGCCTGGGTCGCCCTGAAGCGCTCGTAAAGGTTCGGAACCTTCTGCACCTCGCCGATGATGGAGCTGTTCACGGCCTTGGGATCGACGCCAAGGATGGCGTAGGCTACATAGCTCTTCTTGCCATCCTTGCTGGTCTCGAGGGTGACAATCGGATCGCCGAGGGACACGATGCCGGTAAGGGTCTTGGAGGTCGTGGTCTTGGTGACACTCGAGAAAGCCTCGTTGACCTCGGAGGTGGCATCGGAGCCGATTTCCTCGACGAATTTCTTGGTGAGGTTGTCAATCTTGGTCTGCATTGCCTGGGCAACCTTGAGACGGGCCTCGGTTTCGGCCTTCTGCATTGCGATGTCCTGGCGGGTGGAGCTGCCCATGCCGATGCCGGCAATACCGCCAGCAGCGATGATATTGCGCTCGATTACCCTGAGCGCGGCAGCGGGATCGGCGATGACCTGGGGTCCGGTGGGAGCAGGGGGAGCGGAAGCGCAGGAGGCCAGGAAGGACATCACGACCAGCGTGACAACGAGAAGGACAGCATGAAATCGCTTCATAATGGACCTTTCGCGAGGCGCGAGCCCCGCCTTTGAAAAATGTCGGGAAAGCCAGCCTTCGCTGACCAGGCGGAGCCTGTCCGACGGACAGAACCCGCCCCTTCCGCTAAATAGTACGCAAACCACCGACAGGTCGCAAGATCTCCTTTACAATGATGGCACATAATGTGTCCTTTTCAGGTCTGAAGCCGAGAAGTGAGGCAGGAAATGAAGGAATTGTTTGAGCATCTCAAGGAGGGCCAGTCAGACGGCCTCGTGCCCTGGCAGGTCGAAATGCAGGTGGCGACGGCCACCGGGGCGGGATTCCGCGAGATCGAGGGCGCAGCGCTGCGAGGCGGCCTCCGCCTCGAGCGCTATGCCCGCAACTACAGGACCATCGACATCGAGGGGCAGCTCCGGCTCCACGAGGGCCGTGTAGCAGTCATCGGCTGCGGCGGCCTCGGGGGCTACCTCATCGAGGAGCTCGCGCGGCTCGGCGTCGGCACCCTGATCGCCGTCGATCCCGACAGCTTCGAGGCAAGCAACCTCAACCGGCAGATCCTCGCCACGGTCGCCACCCTCGGCAGGCCCAAAGTGGAGGTCGCCGCAGAGCGGGTGCGGTCCATCAACCCGGCGACGGCCCTTATCCCGCATCAGCTCCGCTTCGAGGCCGCCACCGCAGACCTGATACTTGCCCAGGTCGATGTTGTCGCCGATGCCCTCGATTCGATACCCTCGAGGCTCGAACTCGCCGCCACCGCGACTCGCCTGGGACTTCCCCTCGTGCATGGCGCGATCGCAGGCTGGTACATCCAGGCGACCACAGCCCTCCCCGGGTCGGACGCCATCGAGAAGCTCTTCAGCGGCGCGACGACGAGCCGTGGCATCGAGACCGAAACCGGGAACCCGTCCTTCTCCCCCGCTGTCGCAGCCTCGATCCAGGCAGCGGAGATCACGAAGCTCCTCCTCGGCAGGCCGGCAGCCCTCGCAGGGAGGCTCCTCCACCTCGACCTCGAGCGCATGACGGCCATCTCGCTGCCGCTCTAGGCAGGGGGCCTCGCGTCGTCCATGACGTGCCGGAGCTCCGCTCCGACGCCCCCGTGGCGCGACATCCGCGTCGTCCATGACGTGCCGGAGCTCCGCTCCGGAATGCCGTGGCGCGACATCCTTGTCGCGCAGCTCTCAGTACCTCCCGCGTGGGGTGTACTTCGTGTGCAAGAGCTCGTGGGCCTTGTGGGAATTCGGAGCGCCCAGGAAATCGGCGTAGAGTTTCATGACAGCCGCGTTCTCGTGGGACTTGCGGATCCTGAAGCCCGAGTCCTCGGCATAGATGGCCCTGGCGCGGGCCTCCCGCTTTTCAGGGGTGATCGGGAGGGGTTGGCCGCCCCCGCCGAGGCAGCCGCCGGGGCAGGTCATGATCTCGATGAAGTGCGGGGCGAGCGTGCCCGCCTTGACGGCCTCCATGACCGTCTTGGCATTGGCGGTGCCGTGGGCGACGAGGACCTTGAGCGTGACGCCCTCGAGCCAGGAGAACTCCGGCTTGACGCCCGTAATGGTGAGTGCGGCCTCGCGTACGCCTTCGAAGCCGCGCAGTGGCGTGATGTCGAGGTGCTCGAAGGGGACTTCACGGCCGGTGACGAGTTCCCAGGCACTGCGCAGGGCAGCCTCCATGACACCTCCGGTCGCAGCAAAGATCGTGGCGGCCCCCGTCGATTCGCCGAGGGGGCTGTCGAATTCGGAATCCGGAAGCGACTTCAGGTCGATGCCGGCCTGCTTGATCATCGCGGCGAGCTCGCGGGTGGTGAGGGCGAAGTCGACATCCTGGATGCCGTCGCGCCCCATCTCCGGCCTGCCTGCCTCGAATTTCTTTGCCGTGCAGGGCATCACCGAGGCGCAGTAGATGTCCTGGGCCTTCAGATTCATCCTGCCTGCCCAGTATGTCTTCAGCAGTGCCCCGAACATCTGTTGCGGGGACTTGCAGGTCGACACGTTGGGCAGGAGTTCGGGGAAAAAATGTTCCTGGAATTTGATCCAGCCCGGAGAGCAGGAGGTCGTCATCGGGAGGTGGGTACTCTTGCCTTCGACGAGGGCTCCCTTGAGGCGGGCGAGGAGCTCATGGGCCTCCTCGAGGATCGTGAGGTCGGCGGTGAACTGCGTGTCGAAGACGTAGTCGAAGCCCATCATCCGGAGGGCTGTCACCATCTTGCCGGTGACGCGTGTGCCGGGAGGATAGCCGAATTCCTCGCCGAGTGCGGCGCGGATGGCCGGCGCCGTCTGGATCGCGACGACCTTCCCGGGCTCGTCGATGGCCTTCCAGACCTCCTCGACGGAGTATCTTTCGTGGAGGGCTCCCGTGGGGCAATGGGCGACGCATTGGCCACAATTGATACAGACGATTTCCGCGATCGGCTTGTTGAAGGCCGAACCGATGATCGTGCGGTCGCCCTTCCAGAGGTTCGCGAGAGCGCCGACGCCCTGGAGGTCCTGGCAGGCCCGTATGCAGCGCTGGCAGAGGATGCACTTGTTGTTGTCGCGGACGAAGACCGGCGAGGACAGGTCACGCGGGATGATCCTCTCGCGTCGCTCCTTCCATCGCAGCTCCGTGAGCCCGTACTCGTTGGCGAGGCTCTGGAGCTCGCAGGAGAGGTTCTTCGGGCAGACCGTACAGTCGGTGTAGTGGTTGGCCAGGAGGAGCTCGACGACAGTCTTCCTGGTGCGCCTCACCTTGTCGCCGGTCGTCATGACTTCCATCCCCTCCACCAGGGGCGTCGAGCAGGAGGCCTGGAGGGTCTTCGATCCCTTCACCTCGACGACACAGATGCGACAGATTCCCTTGGTCCTGAGGTCGGGGTGGTCGCAGAGGGTCGGGACGTGGATGCCTTCGCGGCGGCAGAGCTCGAGGATGGTCATGCCCTCGGGGGCCTCGTGGTCGATCCCGTTTATCGTGACGTGGAGCATGTTTTCGCCTCCCCTATGCCGAAAGGATCTCGTCCCGGAACTTCGAGACGATCGTGCGGAAGGAGTTGGGAACCGACTGGCCGAAGCCGCATTTCGAGGCGAGGCTCATGGTGTCCGCGAGCTCCAGGAGATCCGTGATGGTCCTGGAGTTTCCGCTGCCTGCCTCGAACTTCAGTATTCCCTCGAGCATGCGCGAGCAGCCCTCCCTGCAGGGCGTGCACTGCCCGCAGGACTCCTCCTGGAAGAACATGACGAAGTTCTTGAGTACCTTGAACATGGACCGGGACTTGTTGAGTATGATGATCGACCCTCCGGTCGGAATGCCCTCGAAGGCAAGGTGCTTGTCGAAGTCGTCGGCACTTGCGCAGAAGCCCGAGGCTCCGCCGATCTGCACGGCCTTGGTATCGGCGTCGGCTTCCACCTCCCGGAGGAGCTGCCTGATGGTGACCCCGTATTCGAACTCGTAGATGCCCGGTTTGGCGCAGTCTCCGGACACCGAGAAGAGCTTCGAGCCGGTCGAAACCGCGGTCCCGATCTGCCTGAACCAGTCCGATCCGTTGAGGATGATATGGGGTATGAAGGCCAGGGTCTCGACGTTGTTGACGACGGTGGGCATGCCCTGGAAGCCGTGCTCCACGGGGAAGGGCGGCTTGTTGCGCGGCTCGCCACGCCGTCCTTCGAGGGACTCCATGAGGGCCGTCTCCTCGCCGCAGACATAGGCACCCGAACCGAGGCGGAGCTCGAAGTCGAAGCAGAAGCCCTTGGAGTCGCAGATGTTGTCGCCAAGGAGGCCCAGCTTCCGCAGTTCCTCGATCTTCTGTGTTATGAGGGGTCTCATGTAGTCATACTCGCCGCGGAGATAGAGGAAGCCCCGCGTGGCCCCTACGGCGCGGGCACCGATCACCATGCCCTCGACGACCTTGGCCGTGCGCTGCTCGAGGATCTTCTTGTCCTTGAAGGTGCCCGGCTCGCCTTCGTCGGCATTGCAGATGAAGCAGGCATCGTTCCCGGGCCGTCCAAGCATGTTCGCACGGGCGAATTTCCACTTGAGCCCGGTAGGGAAACCGGCCCCTCCCCTCCCCCGGAGGTTGGAGTCGGTCACGATCTTGATGATCTCGTCCTGACCCATCCCGAGGGCCTTCCGCAGGGCCAGCCCGGGTTCCAGCTCCGAGAACACGACGTCTATCTTTCGTGCCATGGTCCTTCCTCCTACCTGTAGCTGCGGACGATGTCGACCGCCTTCGAGGGGGTGAGCCCGGCGTAGAGGTCTTCGTTCACCATCATCGAGGGCCCCTGGTCGCACATACCCATGCAATTGGCATAATCGAGGCTGTATCTGCCGTCGGAGGTGGTTTCGCCGAGCTTGATGCCGAGCTCCGCCTCGAGGGCGCGCTGCACCTTGTCCTTGTCCTTGAGGTCGCAGGAGATCGTCCTGCAGATCCTGATGACAAAGCGCCCACGTTTTTCGAGGTTGAGGAAGTGGTAGAAGGAAGCGACAGAGAAGACCTCGGTCTGCGAAAGGCCGAACTTCCGCGCAACCTCGTTTACGACATCCTCGCCGATGAAGCCATATTCACGCTGGAGGCCCTGAAGGACGGGGAGGAGGGCCTCGCGGCCGTCCCCATGCCTGCGTTCGAGCTCCTCGATCTTCATGAGGAGCGACTCTCTCAACATGCCTTCCTCCTTTACCCTCCGCCTGGGTTCCAGCCGCGACGGATCACGGAAGGATTCTCCCTTGCAGAGTTCAACAGGTATTCGATAATTTATAACCGAATAGAGGTGGAAAAGCAAATATTTAGTTAAAGAATCGTGACTATTATATTTGTATCAGGGGTTCTCCATAGAGCCTGAAGTAACTATGTACTTATATAAAATGATATTAGCAAAACGCCGCGTCAGAAGCCCCGCGCCCAAGGCAAGAATGGCAAACATCAAGACCCAGGCTGCAGGGAGTCTCGGTGGCAGACCGGGATCGGCGGGCCAGGAATCGGGATCCCAGGGAAGCCCAGAGGTGGCCGAGAGATCCTTCACGTCGATAAGCCGGATGACGGGAATCCCCTCGGCAAGAAAGGTCTGTACAAGCCCCCTTCCAGGCGCCTTCCCGGCAGGAAAGTCCCGCGGCCAGAGGATGCCCGACCGTCCGGCCAGGACATCTCCCGGGCCCGTCGAGGCCAGGTTTCCGCCAATTGACACAATCGCGGCGAGATGGCTGTCGCCGCCCTGCCGGGCGATGAAGGCGCGGCGCAGGCTGATGGCCTCGTCGAGGTTGACGGAGGACAGGAGCCTTGCCCCTCCCGCGACGGCTCGGTCGAGGACCCTGGCGAGGGCAGCGGGCTCAAGGTCGAGGCCACGGTCGAGGGCCCCTCCCGGGCTTACTGCATCGACCCTTCCATCGATGATCCCGCGCCGGGACAGCGCGCTTACCATGTCGGCCAAGGAAAATTCCGGCCTGTTGGCACCCCAGGTGGACGAGCCTGCCGAGGCGATGAAAATCGTCGTAATGCCCAATTCCCTGGCCGCGACAAGGCTCGCGATGGCGAAGCCCGGAAAGGATGCAGAGCTGTCAATGGCCACAGTGTCGCCAGGTCTCGCCCCGGCTCTGACGAGGAGGCGCACGAGGAGGGCGGCCGCAGCGGGCTGGGCGGCGCTGCGCTTGGCCTCAAGGCTGCCGAGCGTGCTGGTGAGCCCTGACCAGCGGAGGCCGATGAGTCCCGAGCATAGCGGATCGGAGGAGGGGTCGATGGAAAGGCCACGGGCGCCGAGCTCTTCGGCGATGGCCGCCATGGCTGTCCGCATCCCTGCCGCAGCCTGGAGCTCCGCCCGAGCGGTCGGACCCGCCACGGAAAGGCCTGGAAGTACGAGGAAGGCAATCAGTATAACTAGTACGAAAGCCCCGAGTCCCGCCAGCTCTCCGGCATTCCCTGTGCGGTAGGCTGCGCCCCCCTGCAGGTGCGGCGCCACGGATTTCCGCAAAGCGCATCCCCTGCGCAGTTCCCTCATCCCCCGAGCCCCATCCACAGGAGGCGGACGAAGGCCGCCCCGGCAGCGAGCGCAAACAGCGTTCGCAGAGGGCCCTGGCGATCGGCTTCTGCGGCGATGATGCCGGGAACCAGCCAGCCCACGGCGGCGAACAGCGGAGCCTCGGGTGCCAGCCCGGGAAGGAAGCGCTCGAGAAGGAAGCGCGCGATGAAGCCAGCGAGGAGGAAGGAGGCGTAGCGCCGCCTTCCGAAGAGGATGAGCTGTCCGCCAAGGAGCCTCACGGCAAGGAGGGCGAAGGCCGCGTCAGCCAGTGTCGCGGCAAGCCTGGGTGGGGAGTCCAGATAGAGGGCGATGAAGCCCGGGACGATGACCCCTCCAGGCGACAGGCCGATGAGCTCGGTCATGAGGAGGCTCGTGACGACTCCGAGCACCAGGATGTATTCAGAGTTCATGGGATCCTTCCGCGAGCAGCGGTCCGACGCCCTTCCAGTTGCCGACAGCCACGAGGATGCTGCCGCCCGCCAGCGTCGCAAGCGCCTCGGACAGGTGACGGCGGGCAACGTGGCGGACGCGGTGGGGCCCAAGGCCAGGGGGGAGGGCCGAGCGGAGACCGAACCAGGAGGCCAAAGGCGGGAATCCAGAAAACACCACCTCATCCCAATTAGCTGCATTGGCGGCTGCCCAGTGGGCGAAGGCCTCGCTGCGGTCGGGACGGTCGAAGCGGCAGGCGATGAGGAGGACGCGCCGGGCGGAGGGAGCGTCGCCTTCGGATTTCGATCCGGCTGGCCGCCACCCGGCTGACCCGATGAGGGCCTCGGTCGACTCGACATCGTTGGCGGCGAGGGCATCGAAAACCGTGAGCTGGCCGCCATCGCGGGTTGGCAGGCGACGGATGGAGAAGGCGCCCGGATCCGGGAGGAAGTTCCGCATTGCGACAATCGAGGCTTCACGGGAGCCGCCCGCTGCGAGTGCGGCAGCGAGGGCCAGGCCGGCATTGTCAGGCACGACCGCACTGCTGCCTTCCATGGGAACCGTAAGCATGAGCCCTGCGCCTGCGGCAGCTGCCGGCCCTTCGAAGGCCCTGGCCACAGCGGGATCGGAGGTCAGTACCTGACCATCGACAGGGATGCCTCGGGAGAACACCTCCATCGTAGTTGCGACATCCCCGAGCTCGAGCCGGTGGTCGGGACGGACATTGGTGACCGCGAGGATGGAAGGCGAGAGGAAGGCGTCCGATGCGTACTGCGCATCGGCCCTGACAGCCATGCACTCGGCGACAAGGGCCCTTGCACCGAGCCTCCGCGCCTCGAAGAGGAGCCAGCGCTGTTCGCGCACATCCGCTGCGCCCCTTCTCCGCAGGCGGATCTCATTCCCATCGGGAAGGATCAGCCTCGGCTCGGTGCCCGTGGTCTTGGCCAGGGTCCTGATGCCCGAGGCCCTGAGCGCGGCGGCGATCAGGCGCGTCGTCTCGGACTTGCCCCGCGTTCCGTTGACGTGGATGACGACTGAAAGGCTGGCACGGGCGCGGGCAAGCAGGAAGCGCTCCCCGAAAAGGAAGGCGAACCACCCGATTGCCAGGAGGAAGGCGAGCCACCCGATCATGGGGCAAGAAGCCCGAGGGCAGCGAGGAGGGCGGAGACGGCCAGGGACTGGAGCCCCAGCCGTTCCGGGAGAGGCAGGCGCGCAGGGACCTCCACGGTCAGCGCCGCCGTTCCGACCTTTCCAAGCTCATAATTAAGACTGCCTTGCGGGGCGCCACCGGTGAAGGCGAAGCCCGCCTCCGAAAGCCCCACCCCGGCCCCACCCGCAGCCCCATCCATGCCTTCGAGCGCAGAGAGCGCGATAGCCGCCGACTGGGCGTTGGTGACAAGGGTGGGCCTGTCGGACTCGAGCCAGGCGGGTCCCTCTTCGTGAAGATCCACGACAAGGTCGTAGGCACGCAGTGTTAGAAACAACTCCACTGCGCGGGCAGCCTCGGGGCCAGGACTTCCCTCCCCTCCCGGGAAGAGACGGTTCAGATCGAGCCCCGAGGGACCGCTCCTCGATGCAGCGGCCAGCGGATTTGCGACAGCAACGACCAGGACGGCCCCGCGACTGAGCCGGCCCGAAAGCCGCGCAACCTGGGCCTCTGCCGCAGCGATGCCCGAGGCTTCGTCCCCATGGATGCCACCGACGATGGCTACCCTCGGTCCGGGCCTCCCTGACTCGATGAGTACCGCACCAGGAATGACCGACGCTTGGCGCGCCGAGGGGACGCGGGCGATCGCATCGGCCGTAGACGGCGAACCGGCACAGGCGGAGAAGGCAGCGACCGCAAGGGCAAGGCCGGCAGCGGACAGGAGCGCCGCGTCTGGGCGCCTCATCACGCTCTCACAGGAGCCTGCCGAGGCCCCCGGCGACAAACTCGTCGTAACTGGGAATACCTTCGCAGCTGATGGGACGATCGGGGTGCTGCTCCGACCAGGCCGCGAATATCGCCGCAAGTCCTGCCGCATGGCGCCCGACCCGCGTCTCCAGGGGCCAGCCCTTCGCGTCGTAGGGCACGAAGAGGCGCCCCAGGGCCTTGGCCTTGAGGTAGAAGGGATCCTGACCTTTGAGGATGAGGGCTTCGTCGGTGACGCCCCGCAGCCTGCCCTGGGAGGGATTGGCCGCCTCCATGAGCATGGCCAGGGTATCGGTCGCGTCCCCGAGCTCGCGGTGCGACAGCCCGTGGAGATTTACCGGGGAGGGTTCGAGGCCCATCGTGACCCCGTCGAATTCGAGGTTGAGCACAGCCACCGAGGCAACCTTCATCGCCCTGTCATGGGCGACAATGGCATTGATCACCGGATACTCGGGGGAGGCTTCGTGGAGGTCGACCGTCACGTCGATCCACTCGGCCTTTATCATGCTGGTAATTCCAAAGGTCACCTTTTCGGTAAAGGTACCATCGGGTCTTCCTGGGTAGGCCCGGTTGAGGTTGCGCGTCTCCGAGCCGGAGAGCCTCTGCCCCGAGGCGGCATGGACATAGATGTCGGGATCGGGCCACTGATCGACGGGACTCGTCGCCCTCGAGCCGAAGCGGAACTTCCTCGGGCCCGAGTCACCCTGAATGGTGAAGTGCCGGGGTTCGCCCTCCATGTAGTCGGTATGCGTGAAACCGGAGGCGTTGGCCTTCGTGATTATGAAGAGTTTTCCCGCGGTCGGCCGCGCGTTCTCGACGAGGATGATCGCCGTCATCCAGCCGGCGGGCTCGTTGGGGTGGGTGCCGCCGATGACGAGGGCGGAGCCGCCTGGCTTCCCGGAGTCCAGGACATAGACCTCCGAATCGCCCGCAGAGCCCTTGAGGCCGGGGAACCAGTCGGAAAGCCGCTTCACCTCGGTGACGCCAGGACCCTTCCTGATGGCGTCGGGCTTCCGCATCTCGAGGTCGGAGGGGATCACGAGTCCCAGCACGAGGCCTACTGCCGCGACCAGGCCGAGGGAAAGGGGAAGCCTGGGGAATTTCTTCACAGTGCTGTCCATCCTGCCCTCCCTACGCGATCATGAGGGCGCGGAGCGCCAGCGGCACCAGGATGATCGCCGCGTTGATCTTGAGCTTCGCACTCTTCTGGCTGAAGAGCTCGGCCATGACCAGGACGGCCGCAAGGACGACGATGAGCCTGTAGATTATCGTGATCATGGTCACACTCCCAGGAACTTCGCGATGGGATTGGCCCACACGAGCATGGCCAGCCCCGCGAGGACAGCGAGGACCGCGGGCAGGAGCGCCAGCTTCACGATGCGCCCGTAGCGCGGCTCGCATATGAGCTGTGCGGTGACCACCGGCGTGAGCGCGACAGGCGGCATGTAGCTGCCCATCGCGCCGATGAGCGAGAGGGCCGACAGCACGACGATCTGGTTCTGCCCGAGGAGGGCGAGCGCAAAGGGCACGCCGAGGACGCTCGCTCCGCCGTAGACGGAGATGCCGCCGAAGAGGGGCAGCGATACGGCGATGACAGCGAGCATGAGGGCCGGCGGCACGGAGAGGGCTCCCACCACGATGGCGCCCCGGATCCCGGTCATCGTCATCATCTCGATGAGCATGCCGACTCCGAAGAGGATGCCCACGACGGGGAGGATCTCGCTGACGCCAGAACGCGCGGCCCTGACCACATCGAAGCGCCTCCCTACGAGGAGGCCCGAGGCGGCCGAGATCATGAAGGTGAGGGGCATCCGGGGATCGGGGAACCACCTGGGGAAGGCCTTGGGCCCCACCATGAGGACGACTGCGACCAGGAGGGGGAGGTAGGCGGCCGGGCCGACAGAACCAGTCTCCGCCCGCTTCGATTCAATGACCCTCGCGAGGGCAGCGCGGTCGACGTGCCTGTATCCGATGATCAGTGTCGTGAGGATCGCCAGGGGAAAGGAGACCAGCGCCAGGACGCCGTCGAAGCCAATGTAGGGAAGGTCGATGCCCCCGCCGATTATCATGACCGGGATGTTCACCGGAGGGGCGATCATGCCGTAGACGGCTGCGCTCGAGATCACCGCACCGACCACCGGCAGGGGCATTCCCATGGCCAGGAGGATGGGCGACACCAGCGTCCCGGTTCCCAGGACGCTCGCGGTGCAGGAACCCGTGATCATGCCGGGAAACATGATGACAATCGTGAGCGCCACCAGCAGCAGGAGGGGGGAGCTGCCGAAGCGCAGCGTGATGGAACGCGTGAGCCCGGCCAGCAGTCCGTTCCCCTCGATCACCTTGAGGAAGATCATGGCAGTTATGAGGACCAGCCCCGTGTCAAGGTAGCCGAACATCCCCTCGACGAGCTGGTCGAGGGGAATGCCCCTCCCCGCCAGGAGGGGAAGCGCCACCGCAGTGATCACGAGGCTGAGCGAGACCGGCAGCTTCGCGACGAGCACGAGGCCGACGAAGGCCAGCACCATGAAGGCGAGGAGGAGGAACTGCGTCGTCATGTCACATCCCTACTTGAAGGCCTTGAAGAGCGGGTCGCCCGCCTTGGTGATCTTCTCCACCGAGTCGAGGGGGATCTTCGCGGCCGCGCAGAGCTTCGTGAACAGCCCGTCGGAATTGCCCTCGGCCACGACGATCACGTAGTCGCAGGAGGAGACCGTAGCCAGGATGAACTTGTCGGAGAGTTCGCCACGGCGGGCTTCTCCGCCGACATGGATGCCGATTATCCTGAGGCCCAGCTTCTTTGCCTCGGCCAGGAGGACCCTGGCCCGGTCGAGCTCCGCGTCAGCCGAGATGCCCGCGGCACCGAGGCCCTTGGAGGAGCCACCTATCGCAATTATGAGGGTCTTGGCCCCGGAGGCCGCAAGGCCAGCTGCCTTGACCTGCGGGTCGGCCTTGTAGTCGAGCCTGGAGCGATCGAGGAGGACCTTCACCATCTCGACATCCGCGCTCTGACCTATGGAGATGAGGAGTGCGGGCTTCGAGGCGATGGGCGCCTTCAGCGTGTAGGTCTGGGCCGACAGCGATGCCGCCAGAAGGAGGAGGGCCGGGAGGAAGGCCAGGGAGCGGGATGGCAGATGCATGCTTTCACCTTGTGCGGAAAGGATGGCGCCCATGGCGGCTCGTCGCCGCCCGGGCGCCGTGAAGCGGCACCAGGGTGCCGCTTCACAGTGGGTCAGTAGGCGACTCCCTGTCCGTCGCGGCGGGGATCGGCGCCGGCGTAGAGGGTCTTGGTCGCATAGTCATACTGGCAGCCCTGGGTGACGCCCTGCGAGGGCGAGTAGTCGTCCTGGAAGACGAGCTTGTGCCCGAGCGCTGCCAGGCCGTTGGTGGCCGACACGGGGATGCGGCCCTCCACGCTGTAATCGGATGAATTGGTACGATAAACGCGCGGGGCGCTGATGGCGGCCTGGATGGGCATCCCGTGGTCCACGACGTCGGAGATGATCTGGGCGACCGCCGTGATGATGCGCGTGGCACCGGCGGCGCCGAGGGTCATGAAGGAGCGGCCCTGGGGGTCGAGCACGAGGGTCGGGCTCATCGAGGACAGGGGACGCTTCTTCGGCTCGACGGAGTTGACCGAACCGGGCTTGAGGACGAAGTCGTCCATGTGGTTGTTCATCACGATGCCGGTGCCGGGAATGACGACGCCGGAACCGAAGAAGTAGTTGATCGACTTGGTGCAGGCGACCATGTTGCCATCCTTGTCCATGACGGAGAAGGAGGTCGTCGAGCCACTCTCATATTTGGAAGGATCTCCCGGGGCGATGGGCGTCGGCATCACCTTGTCGAGGGAAATGAGGGCAGCGAGGTCCTTGGCGTAGGCCTTGGAGCTGAGGCCGGCGAGGGGGACCTTCACGAAGGCGGTATCGGCCATGTACTGCGCGCGGTCCGCGTAGACGAGCCGCATCGCCTCGCCCCAGAGCTGGAGGGACTTGGCGGTGTTCTGCCCGTAGGTCTTCATGTCGAAGTTCTCGAGGATGTTGAGGAGCTGGATGATGTGCGTCCCGCCGGAGGAGGCGGGGGGTGTCGAGAAGATAGTGTAATTGCGATAGGTTCCGGTGACGGGCTTGCGGGCCTCGACCTTGTAACCCCGCATGTCGGCCAGGCTCAGGACACCGCCCTGGGCGAGGACCTCGGAAACGATGGCGGCGGCGATCGGCCCCTCGTAGAAGGCCTTGGCACCATCGGCCTGTATGGCCTGGAGGGTAGCCTTGAGGTCGGGATTCTGGATCGTGTCGCCGATGTCGAAGGGAAGGCCGTCCTTCAGGTAGAGCGAGGCTGCGGCGGGGAATTGCTTGATCTTGTCGAAATTGTCCTTGATGGCCCCTGCGAGGTTGGAGGTCACGGGTACCTTCATCGCCCAGTCGACGGCGGGCTGCATGACAGCCTGTCGGGTCATGGTCTTCCCGG
>JBMOIK010000045.1:0-17005 GCA_049317365.1 Rectinemataceae bacterium
ATAGAGGGTGCCCTGCACGAGGAAGGCCCCTGGAATTCCGAGGCGCTGGACCTCCCGCTCCTGGACGCTGATAAAGAGGTCGCCGATGATGCGGCGCTTTTCTTCAGGGTCAGATTCTCCTGCGAGGGCCGCGAGGAACTCGTCTCCCGCATCGGCCATGCCAAGGTGGGTAGCGCCAAGGCTCCGCAGGCTTTGCATCACCTCAAGGCTCTCATCCTTCCGCATGAGACCCGTGTCGATGTAGAGGAGGTGCACCCGCTCGTGGGGCAGGGCCGATAGGAGGAGGGCGCCTGCCACGGTGGAATCGACACCTCCGGAGATGAGAAGGAGGACCTCGGAACCGCCGACGCGCTCGCGGAGCTCTCCCTCGATCCGGCTCCGATAGCCCTCCATGCTCCATTCGCGGTCAAGGCCGCAGATACCAACTATGAAGTTCTGGAGGAGTTCCCGTCCTCCCTCGCAGTGGCTCACCTCGGGATGGAACTGGATGCCCCACTGCTGCCTTCCCTCCCGGCGCAGCACAGCGGGAATGCCGCCCTCGGAGCGCCCGAGGACGGCGAAGCCCGGTGCGGGCTCGGCGATGGAGTCGCCATGGCTCATCCAGGTGGAGATGGAAACTGGCAGGCCTGCAAGGAGGGGGTCATCGCCTGCGGTGAGGTCCACGGCCTTCCGCCCATACTCGCGCTCTTGGAGTCGCCTCACCTTTCCGCCAAGATCCTCGGTCATGCGCTGGGCGCCATAGCAGAGGCCGAGGATGGGCAGGTCAAGGTCCCAGATCCCCGGATCGGGACTCGGGGCATCCTCATCGTACACGGAGAAGGGCGAGCCCGAGAGCACGATGCCCCGCACGCCCTCCAGCGTTGCGGCACTGAGGGCAGTCTCGCCCGGAAGGATCTCAGAGAAGGCCCCCAGGTCCCTGACGCGCCTTCCTATCAACTGGGTGTACTGGCTCCCGAAATCCAGGATCAGGACCCGATTCACGGTCCCCCTCATCCCCGTGCCCAGGGGCTCTCCCTCACGATGGTCTGGTTGCGGTCGGAGCCCACAGAAACCATCGAGACGGGGGTCTCGGTGAATTCCTCTATGAATTGCACGTATTCCTTGGCTTCCCTGGGGAGTTCCTCCCAGGATCGGCAGGCGGAGATGGGAGACTTCCAGCCACGGAAACGGCGGAGCACCGGAGTCGACCCCTCGAGGTCCCGGATCGAGGCCGGGAAATCGTCGACGAGCGTGCCCCGCAGGCGGTAGGCCACGCAGGTCTCGAACTCCGGAAGCTCGTCATAGACGTCCAGGTGCGTGAGGACGAGGCGGTCGATCGAGTTGGCGGCGCAGGCATAGCGGAGGGCGACGAGGTCGAGGTAGCCCACGCGCCTCGGACGCCCGGTGGTGACGCCGTACTCGTTGCCCGTGTCGCGGATGTAGGCCTGGAGGGAACCGGGGGAATTGTCCGCGAACTCGGTGGGAAAGGGTCCGTTGCCGACGCGGGTTGTGTAGGCCTTGAAGACGCCAAGGACCCGGTCGATGCGGCGCGGCCCGACGCCACCCTGGGCGGCCGCGCCGGCCGAGCAGGACATGCCGCTCGAGACAAAGGGATAGGAGCCCGTGTCGAGGTCGAGGAGGGCCCCCTGGGCGCCCTCGAAAAGAACGTAGGTGTTGCGACGATGTCGCAGATAGGTCACGAGGTCGACCTTCATCGGGAGGATCCGGTCCCTCCAGGCTTCCACGAAATCGCGGTCGGAGGCTTCGAGGTTGACCAGTCGCTCCGGATCGTCCATGTCGGCCACGCGGATGCCGTCACGGTGTGACTTCATGCCGTAGGCTACGCCGATGCCCCTGCCCGTGGTGCCGATCGGTTTCTTCCGTGCCGCGTCGAGCTCCTTGTCGATCCGCCGGTGGCTCGGGAGCACGAGGTGGGCCCGGTCCGAGATGAGGACGCGGCCCTTCCAGTCGATTCCCTTGCCCTCGAGGCCGGAAAGTTCCAGGAAGAGGGCCTCGGGATCGATGACCATACCCGTACCGAGTATGACGGTCTTGTCAGGATACAGGATGCCCGAGGGCACGAGGTGGAGGGCATAGCGCTCGCTCCCGATGACGATCGTGTGCCCCGCGTTGGCCCCGCCGGAAAAGCGGACGATCACCCCCGAGTCCGCCGCCAGGTAATCGACGATCTTGCCTTTCCCCTCGTCGCCCCATTGGGCACCCATGACTACGATGTTCATACCGCGTTCCCTCCGGAGATGATCTGCCTCATTGTGGCCTCGAAACGGTCAGCGACGGCGCGCGCCTTGTCGGACGCCCGCCCCGCATACTTCCAGGGTTCGGAGAAAAAGAGTTCTGCATTTCCATGACCGAGGATCGACAGCCCTGCGGCCACGGCCTCCCAGGCACCTGGGTCGCGCTGCAAGGCCGCGGCAAGACCAAGACCCTCCTCCTCGACGGCGAGGGTGGCACGGCGGACGAGCTCGTGGGCGTCGGCCCTCCCCGCCTCGGCCAGGAGGATGTAGGCAGGCTCCGCGAGGAGGGTCGCGCCCGTCATCGCGAGGTTCTGGAGCATGCGCGCGCGGTCAGGCTCGATGCCCTTCAGCACCGAGAGCATCCTGTTGGCCGCCGCCGAAAGACCCGCGAGCCAGTCCGCCACAAAGCGCTCGCTCGCCGAGTTCGTCAGGTCGCGCTGGTGTTCCGAGATCTGGTCGAGGAGGAAGCTTGCCACACGCGGGGAGAAGGCCTTCCAGAGGCTCTTCACGTGCTCGGAATTCCAGGGATTCCGCTTCTGCGGCATCGTCGACGAGCCCACCTGCCCCGCGCCGAAGGCCTCGCGGAGCTCCCCGATCTCGGTGCGCTGGAGATTGCGGAAATCGTCGGCGAGGTTGGCGATCACGCCAAAGGAAAGGTCCAGTTCGAGGAGGAGCCTGAGCATCGGCTCGGGCTCGACGATCTGCGTCGAATGGCCCGAGGAAAGGAGCCCGAGGCGTCCGAGGAACTCGGCCTCGAAGGCCAGGGGATCGGGATAGATCATCGCCAGTGCGTTGTACGATCCCGTAGCCCCGGAGAGCTTGCCATGGAGCTCATGGGCCAGCGGGCCGGCGCGCACTATGGAGGCGCCGAGGCGGTTTGCGTATTCGGCCATCGCGAAGCCGAAGGTGATGGGCACGGCGTGCTGGCCGTGCGTGCGGCCGACCTGGGGAGTGTCGGCTTCGCGCCGGGCGAGGGCGCAGAGCTCGAGCTCGACCCGTGCCAGGAGGGGCAGGATCACCTCGAGGACTGCCGACCTGACTGCGAGTACGCGGGCCGTGTCGAGGATGTCGGCGCTCGTCGCACCGAGGTGCACGAGGGGCTTCAGGGCTTCCGGAACGAGGCGCTGCATGACATTGACGATGGCCTTGATGTTGTGCCGGGTCTTCTCTTCCTCGATGGCGACCGCATCGGGGTCTGTTTCGTCGATGGCCCTGTCAAGGATCAGGCCCAGGCTTTCCTCATCAAAGCTGCCCAGGGAGGACAGGGAAGTCCGCTTGCGCCCGACATGGGCGGCGACAAGGGCCGCCTCGACCCTTGCGCAGCCGCGCACCATGGCCCGCTCCGACAGCCGTTCCGAAAGCGCGGTGAAAACCTCGGGATTGGAAAGCCAGTAGCGATTGTCCAGGGGAGAAAGGTTGGAAAAGATGTCGCGGCTGGGCATGCGCAATCCTGTCATGGAGGGGCTTAGCACATCAAGCGTCAAATGGAAACGCCACCCTGGGGAAAACCAAGGGTGGCGTCATGTTGTGTTGCGCGAACCATTGTTCAGCGCGATCCTGGGCCAAGCCCGAAAGGCTGAGCCCGCAGGCTCAGCCCGGGAGGATCGCCTCGGTCGGGCAGACGGAGGCGCAGGTGCCGCAGTCGGTACAGGTAGCCGGATCGATCCAGCGCAGTCCGTTCTTCTCTGAAATCGACCCGCTCGGACACTCGGGCTCGCAGGCTGCGCAGTTCACGCAGGCATCGTTGATCTTGTAGGCCATGATATCCCTCGCTTGCAGTAAAGTGTTCGGACTATAGCACCCGTTGCCAGAATCGCGCAATAAGAGAGGCTTTGGCTCAGAAACCGATCTCGACGTCCCCGGAAACGCTTTTGGCATGGAAACGGCGGCCGCCCTTGCCAACCACGATCGCGGTGCGGCGTGGACCTGCGGCACAACCGATCTCGCCTGCAGGAACGAAGAGGCGACCAGAAAGGGTCTCGGCGCGGAGCTCGATGTCAGCTCCCTCCAGGGAAAGATTGATGTGGCCGCTCGTAGTCGTGATGTCGCCCCCGAGAAAGGGACCCGAAGTCTCGATCTCGACATCGCCTGAATGGGTCTGGATCATGATGCGGCCGGAGGGGCGAACGACGTCGATCTCACCAGACTTGGTTTCGAGTGTAAGTTCCCCCCGGGAGTCCTCGACCTCGATGTCGCCGGAGACGCTCCGCGCTATGAGTCGCTCGGCTATGCCCAGACAGGCTATGCGGCCAGTCTGGCTGCGAAGCTCGGCGTGGGCGACGTTTTCGATATTGATGTTGCCACCAAGGCAGAGAACCTCGGCCGAATCGACCTCACGAGCAAGGACATGGCCGGATTCGGATTCAACCAGAAGGCCTATCCCTGGGATGCGGACATCTATCTCCCCACCCTGGTTGTGGATCTCAAGGTCGCGGATGGCCCGGGGTACGCGGACACGCAATTCTGTCACCTCGATGCGGGCATCGGAGGGTGCGATCACAAGAAGCCCTTCGACCCGCCTCAGGGCTGGAGTCCAGCCCTCGATAGCCTCGCGCGGCCCCCGGATCTCGATTTCTACCTTGACGTGACCATTGTCGGAGCCGACTGCAGTTAGATCAGCGTCCGGGAATCGAAGCACAAGGCGTTCGGCACCCTCTAACGCAAACTCCGATCTATAAAGACCAGGAGCGTGGGCGTCGGACATCACTACCTCCAGACTGTTTGCATGGGTCAATGAATATTCGCTGGAGGTTATCACACAGACTGGGATTGGGCAATCGACAGAATATTCATGATACTCCAGTAAACCCCTAGACATATTTCCGGCAGACGCTATGATATCAACTGGTTTATGCAATAAACCAAGTGAGGAGCCCATGACCATCGAGGAACTGGAAGAACTGCGGAGCGACCTTCGAGAGGTCCGGAAGGCCAGGGCGATCGGGGAACTCACCCTCGACCGCGTGATCCACGAGAGGGCCCGTCTCATCATCCTCTCCTACCTCGCCCAGGCGGGGGATCGGGAGGTGGCCTTCACCGAGCTCCGCGACGGGCTCGGCTTCAGCTCCGGCAATCTCTCCATCCAATTGAAAGTTCTTTCAGACGCGGGTCTTGTCCGAGTGGAAAAGCGCTTCAGGGAGCGGAAACCCTTCACCGGGGCGACGCTCACGGCCGAGGGGGGCCTGGCCCTCCAGGCCTATATCCGCGAGATCGAGTCCCTCATCGACTCGGTGCGCGCCGGCCAGCGGGGAGCTGCCGTCCCCCTGGCCGCGACCATCCATCCAGGCGTTTCCGACCAAGGAGGTCACGATGTCGGTTCTTGAACTCTCGAAGATAACCAGGGTCTACAGGAAGGGCGAGACGGAGGTGCGGGCCCTCGACGGGATCGACCTGTGCATCGAGGCAGGAGAATTCCTCGCCATCGTGGGTCCCTCCGGATCCGGGAAAACGACAATGCTGAACATCCTGGGCTGCCTCGATTCGCCGACCACGGGCTCCATCGTCTACGACGGCACCGACCTCGGGAAACTCGACGAGACCGGGCTCTCGGCCTATCGCCGCGACCGCATAAGCTTCGTCTTCCAGTCCTTCAACCTCATACCGGTGCTGACTGTCCGCGAGAACGTGGAGCTTCCACTCGTCATCGAGGCACGCGCCAGGCGCGGGAAGAAGGGCGCGGAGGGCGGAAGGGGCGATTCCGAAATCAAGGCCCTTGCCCTGAAGATGATCGAGGCGGTGGGGCTTTCCGACAAGGCCGACCGCTATCCGGGAGAACTCTCCGGCGGACAGGAGCAGCGTGTCGCCATAGCGCGGGCCCTCGTGAAGACGCCCCTGGTCGTGCTCGCCGACGAGCCGACTGCCAATCTCGACTCCAAGACCGCGGGGGAGATCCTCGACCTCATGAAAGACATAAATACGAAGATGGGAACTACCTTCATATTCTCGACCCATGACCGCCTGGTCATGGAAAGGGCCAGGCGCATCGTCACCCTCCACGACGGAAAGGTGGCCACGGACTCGGCCGTCACCGCGCCGACCGGAGCCGCTGGCGCCGGGCCGGCGGGGAGGGCCTGAAATGGGAGTCCTCTGGAAGATCGCCCTCCGCAACGTGCTCAGGCACGGCAAGAGGACGGCCATCACCGGCATCGTGATGATGGTCGGCATCGGGCTCTTCATCGCCTACGACTCGATCCTCGCGGGAATGGACCGCATCTCGATCGACACGATGATCGACTATTCCTCGTCCTATCTCAAGGTCCGGACGCCCGGATATGTAGCCGACGCCATGGGCCTTCCCCTCGACAAGGGGATCCCCGATCCCGAGGCTGTCATGGCGGCGATCCTGAAGGCCGACGCAGGCCTGTCCGCAGTCGCACCCCGCACCCTCTTTCTGGTGCAAGCCTCCAACTACATCGATTCCTTCCCCCAGATGGCTGCCGCCGTGGACCCCCTCCGCGACAGGGAGGTCTTCAAGGTGGCCTCGGGCGTCCACGAGGGCCGCTGGCTCCGCCCGACTGCCGACCGCGAGGCCGTGGTCGCGATGTCTGTGGCCCGGGACCTCGGACTCAAGCTCGGAGATTCCATCCTCCTGTCAGCCAGGACCGTCTACGACAATGACAACGCCGATGAATTCCTGATCGTCGGCCTCATCGACAACACGGCCGGACTATCCGGGACAGGCTCGATCTACCTGAGCTACCCCGCTGCCCGTGCCCTCCTCGGGGAGGGCCTCCCGGTCACCGAGATCGACGCGGCGGCCCCGCGCGCCGCCAGCCTGGACGCAGAACTCGCGGGCTCTGCCAAGGCGGCTTCCCTGCTCACGGCCGCCCTCCCCGCCCTGACAAGCCAGCCCATCGGGGAGTTCGCAAAGGACTACCTGGCCCTGCGCGAGTCCAAGTCGAAGGGGTCCTTCATGCTGATCGTGATGATCCTCCTCATCGCGGCGGTTGGCATAGTCAACACGATACTCATGAGCGTCTACTCCAGGGTCCGGGAAATCGGAGTCCTCCGCGCCTACGGAATGACGGCCGGGGACGTGAAGAAGCTCTTCGTGCGGGAGGGCCTCATAACCGGTGCGGCCGGCAGCCTGGCGGGACTCGTCCTCGGCGGCTTCTTTGTCTGGTACATGGCCAGCGCGGGCCTCTCGATCTCGGGCCTCTTCGGGAACCTGGACCTCGGGGCCATACCCGTCAATGCCGTCCTTCGCGGCGAATGGAAGCCAGCGACCTTCGTGACCGGCTTCGTCTTCGGACTCCTGGTCTCCTGGCTCGCGGCGCGCATTCCGGCCAAGCGTGCGGCGAGGATGCAACCGACCGACGCCCTCAGGTTCGTATAGGAGCGCATGGATGAAACTGCATGAAATGGCGCTCCGCAACCTCGGACGCAACAGGAGAAGGACGGCCCTCACCGCACTTTCGGTGGGCATCGCCATGTTGATGGTGATGTTCCTCGATGGCTTCATCGGGGGCTTCATGACGAGCATGGTCAGCAACTATACCAAGAACGACGTCGGCCACCTCAACGTCACGACCTCGGAGTACCGCGAGCGCGAGCGCTTCATGCCGGTCTCGGCCTACATCCGGGACTCAGCCAGGGTAATCCAGGCAATTGAATCCATCTCCGACCTCAAGGGCAGGATCAGGATCATCGAGGAGCGGATCCGCTTCGGGGTCATCCTCAACTCCGGCGCGAGTTCCAAGACCTCGCTCTGCGTAGCCGGCGACCCGGTGGCGGAGAAGGGGCTCCTCATGCTCGACCGAAGCGTCGCCCAGGGCAGCTACCTGGCAAAGCCGGGCGATGCGCTGATCGGTGCGGGCATCGCGAAGGACCTTGGACTCAAGGTCGGCGACACACTCAAGGTCGTCACCCAGAAAGCCGACTACGGCCTCGGCTTCAAGAAGTTCACGGTCTCGGGGATCTTTTCGACGAACGTCAACTCCCTCGACGGGAACCTCTTCCAGATCGGCCTTGAGGATGCGCGGGAGCTGTTGGGCATGGCCGGCGGAGCCACCCAGATCATCGTGATGCTCGATGATTACAATTATTCGGAAAAAGCCGCTCCCCTCGTGGCGGCGGCCCTCGGCAAGGCCGGCCTCGCCGGACTCTCCGCCATCCCCTGGACCCGCACAGGGTCCTTCGCCTCCCTCATGGTGATGATGTCCTCGATGTACACCTGGATCTACCTCATCATCGCCTTCCTCGGGGCCTTCGTCATTGCCAATGTCATGATGATGGCCGTCCTCGAACGCCGCAAGGAAATCGGGATCCTCAAGGCCATGGGCATGCCCCCCCGCGAGATCCTCTGGCTCTTCCTCCTGGAAGGGACGATGCTCGGTCTCCTGGGCTCGCTCGCGGGGGTCGTCCTCGGCATGGCACTGAACCTTGTGTTCTCCAGGGTTGGCATGGATTTCTCGGGCGCAATGGCGAGTTTCTCCTGGCCCATCGACAACATGATCTACACCACGGTCAACTGGCTCGACGCCCTTCTCCTGGTGCTCCTCGGTGTCGGCGTTGCCGGAGCCATCGCCTTCCTCCCCTCCAGGAAGGCGGCGCGCATGGACCCCATCGAAGCCATCAGGTCGGCCTGATGAAAGGAACCGGCATGAATCGCATAGTTACCATAATGCTGACACTGGCGATCGCCGTCGTCACGCTTCCGGCGGCGGGCCAGGCCAGAGGCGTGCCGCAGGCCGCCGATATCCTGTCGAAGCTGGACGCCAACAGCTCCTTCAAGACCATACGCTACTCGGGCAGGATGGAAATCACCATCGGCGGCGAGACCCGGATCAAGGAGATGAAGGCCGTGGCGATGGGCTCCGACAAGGCCCTCATCGAATTCACCAATCCCGAGGACCGGGGCATCCGCTACCTCAAGCTCGCCCGGGAGCTGTGGATGTACTTCCCCAAGGAGGATGACACGGTGAAGATCTCCGGCCACCTCCTCAAGGAGGGCATGATGGGCTCCGACGTAAGCTACGAGGATGCGCTGGAGTCCTCGGACTTCAGGCTGAGGTACACCCCAGAGGTAAAGGGCAGCGAGGATGTGGAGGGCCGGAAGGCGTGGATCGTCGAGCTTTCCGCGAAGGCGCCGACAGCCCCCTATGATCGACTGATCATGTGGATCGATGCGGAGCGTTGGGTGACCCTGAAGGAGGAGATGTACGCCAGGTCAGGCAGGCTCCTCAAGACCTCGAAGACCCTCGAGGCCAGGAAGGTCGGCAGCCGCTGGTTCGCGAGCTCCATCGTGATGGAGTCGAAGCTCAGGAAGGACACGAAGACCGCCTTCCTCATGAAGGATCTTGAGCTCGACGTGGTCCTGGACGCTGGCCAGTTCACAATGGCTGCCCTCACGAAATGAGCCGGCGCAGCAGCCGGCGCAGCAGCCGGCTCCCCCTGGCCGGAGCCGCCCTCCTCTGCTGCATGGCCGCGACAGTGGTGTCCCATGCGCAGGACACCAGTTCGACCTTCGGCGGCGCCTTTACAGCCAGGGCCATGGCTTTCGGCAGCGATGGCCTTGCGGGATTTCCGGATGGCTGGATCCTGGGACAGTCGGCGGGCATCTCGGCAGGCATGATCGTGCGGGGACAGCGCAGCCGGGCGGAGGCCTCCTTCGCCGCTGCAGCGATGACCGGCTCCCCAGCTGCCCTGGCCCGCGCGGCTGCCATCTCCGACCCTGGCCTCGTCGTGACGGGGCCAGCCGCGGACGAGGCAGCCTTCTCCTTCAGGCTCCGCACGCTCTGGGCCCGACTCGACCTCGGATCGCTCAGGCTCCAGGCGGGAAGGCAGGTCATCAACCACGGCCGCGGCGCACTGTGGAGTCCCGCCGATATATTCTCACAGTTCGACCTTTCCGGCGTCTCGCCCGAGCGCCTCGGCACGGACGCCCTCCGGGCGAGTCTGTCCCTCGGCGACCTGTCGACCCTCGAGGCAGTGGCCGCTCCCAGGTCCGACCCTGCCAGGGGCCGCTACGCCGCGAGGCTGTCGGGCAATGCCCTGGGACTTGATGGCAGCATTCTTGCTGCCTGGGAGGGGAAGGGAAGCAGCACGGGGCGCATTGTCGCCGCCGCCGACTGCAAGTTCGACCTCGGGGCAGGCCTCTATGCCGAAGGTGCTGTCTCGGTCGATCCGGCCGCCTCTGTCCCGCTCGACAGCGCCCAGCCGCGCCTGGCCCTTGGCTTCGACTGGTCTTTCGGCGACTTCTTCGTGGCCTCCGAGTACTACTGGAATGGCAGTGGCGCGAAATCCGATCCGGCATGGCCTGGGCGGCACTGGTTCCAGGCAAGCCTGGCCTGGTCGATTTCAGACCGGGCGCGCCTTGTGGCAGCACTGACCGCTACGCCCTTTGATGACACTGGGAACCTCGACGCCGAACGGCCCTGGCGCGCGCAAGCGAGCTTCGCCTTCGACAGCTCCCAGAATTCCAGCGTGCTGGCCTTCGTCGACATAGCCCGCGATTCCTTCGCGGCCCTTGCCACAGTTCCCGCGGGGGGCCAGGTCACGAAATCCTGGGCACGATCGCTGGGAGCTTCGCTTACAGTCAAATTCTGAGTCTTGCCGCCCAAAGCCGACCCCGGCATACTGTAAGGATCATGAACTTCGAGTTTCACTACTACGCGACAACCGCCCTGGCCCTGCGCGCTGGGTATCCCGCCGTGGAAGCGCGCCGCTTCGGACTCTCGTCCCAGCACGTCGACCAGGCCAAGCTCTCCTGGCTCGTCGAGGACTGCCCCGGTCCAGGCGACGCACCGTATCAGACACCGAAAACCCAGGACTATATCTTCTGGGACGAGTCGGTATTCCGTGACATCTACCTCCCCTTCCATTTTGTGCCTGGCGATCCGGAAAAGGCGCGCAGGCAGCGCATCGATGGCATGACGAATCCCTGGATCGTCACGCCCGACTCGCCGATGGCAAGGGAGATCCTCGTACTGGCCCTCCGCTCGGGGGATCCCTACCGTGTCGGGATTGCCCTGCATTGCTTTGCCGATACCTGGGCGCACCAGAATTTCTCCGGCCGCATGGAGGCGATCAACGACCTCGGCACGCGTTCGCCCCTGCCCGCGGCGGGACATTTCCAGGCCCTCGCCGCGCCTGACCGCGCCTCCGAGCTCTGGGACGATCCCCGGCTCTTCGATGCGCGCATCAACAACGTGGACCGCTTCCTCGCAGCCGCAAGGATGATCTACCGCTTCCTCCGCACCTCCCTCCGCAAGCCCTTCGACGACGAAGACCTCGTGCTCTCCGAACTTGCCGATATCTGGGCCCGCACAGACCTCGACGATCGGGACCGAGCGGTGGAATTCACCCTCCGCTTCGATGTCGAGCCCTGGGATTCCACTGCCTGGTTTGCGGACGCCGGCATCGTCGCCTCTGATGGCGAACTCGGGCCGCGGAGCTACGATCGACTCCGCTGGCTGGGTACCGAGCTGAGGAAACGCAGTGGAATCGGGGAGGGCCTGACGCGCGTCAATACAGGAGGACGCTTTGCCCCTTCGGAATTCCACGCCTGGTGCGAAGCCGCGAAGGCACACCGCCAGGCTGCCCTTTCCGTAATAGATGCCCGCCTCGGCACTGACGACAGCGCTGGCCTTGGCGGCAACCCTCGCCATGACGGCAGCCTTCCCGGCTCAATGCCAGCATGATTCCTATTAGTACTTTATCCCGGTCCCGGGCATCGCGCGGCACCAAGTTCCCGGGGATCCTGCCTCGCAGCCTGGCGTCCAGAGCTGCATCGAGGACCGCCGGCCTTGTAGCCTGCATCCTCCTTTCAGGACTGGCCCTCTCCTGCGTGACAGTCCCCGCTCCGGCTCCCGGTCGCGACATCCTGGGCTGCCTCGATCCCACTGCCCTGGCCTATATCCGCGTTTCAGGGCCCGACCTCGCAAAAGCCTCAAGCGCTGCCCTAACCTATGAAGGGATGGCGCTCGCCCCTCGCGCCAGTGTCCTGACCTCGTCGATCTCAGGGGTCGCCGGCAGATCGCGGCGCATCTTCGCCGCAATCACCGGAATGTCGCCGGACTTCGAGGCAGTGATCGAGGGGAACTGGTCACCACTTGGCCTG
The DNA here is from genome assembly GCA_049317365.1 of Rectinemataceae bacterium. GTDB lineage: Bacteria > Spirochaetota > Spirochaetia > Treponematales > Rectinemataceae > CAIJMU01. Next base: position 12,295 of record JBMOIK010000045.1, read on the forward strand.
TGGCTCTCGCTGTCAGGCTCGAAGGACTGGCGGGATGAGGGCGGTGTCTGGAAGCACCGGAGCTCCGGCATCTCCCTCCGCGCCTTGGGTGGAGGCTGGCTTGCCGCTTCCACGGGAGACCTCGACGAACTCGTCGCACGCCTCGCCGCAGGTGGATCAAGCCCCCTGCCCCCTCGCTTCCTCGAGCGCGGGGCTGATTACACCGAGACTCCCAACCTCGCCTGGATACCCCGGCCGCTGTCGGGCCTCCTGCCTTCCCTCCGCCTCGGAGCCGGACTCCTGGGCGAGCTCTCGATCCCCCTCGAAGGCGCCCTCATCGAAGGGCTTCCCTCCGACGACGGCAGTTCAATCGAACTCTCGCTCAGCCTCGTGATGGACGGACAGCGCTCGGCCCGAATCTACCTCCCCGCCGCCCGAATCGCCTGGCTCTTCATTGCCCCCGAGCTGCCCTTCGTCTCGGGCAAGGCCGAATTCGCGCAGGCCGACGACCTTGTCACGGTACACGGTCTCGAGCTCGAACCAGCCAGATTCATCATAACGCTGACGAATAGTCCATAGGGCTTCCGGCGGCGCCGTTGCCGCAAGGGCACAAAGGCAGCCAAAGCCTTGGGCTGCAATGAACACATATCCCCTCATATGAACATATGTTCATATGAGGGGATATGTGTTGCGCTGATTGGCATGGCGTGCGCCACCTCAAGCCAAACCAGACCCTCGCCCGGCCACACGGCCGGCCACACCGCCGGCCATTGCCTTACGGCACCCTGCCCCCGTCGACGCGGACAAGGCTACCTGGCAGGGGCTTCCCTCCCATGAAGGACACAAGTGTTTCTACAAGGTCGGACGACAGGGCGAAGGACGGGTCGGAGAAGGCAGCGTAATTGAGGTCTACCTCGGCAGGAACTTCCTTGAGGACGTGGTTCATGCCCCTGACGACCACTGCGGCAGCGTCGGCCCTGGCCGCAGCCAGTCCGAGGAAATTGCCTATGTCCACCTGCATGTCACGGTCGCCCTCGACGAGGAGGATTCGCCCCCTGATCCCTGGCAATTCCGTCCGGAGGTCGTAACGGAGCCAGCTGGAAAGGTAGGGCTGGAAGGAAGGCCGGAAGACCTCGGCAAAATATTCTGACGGCACAGGCCAGGTCCTGCCAGAGAGCATGGCATCAAGGATGGCCCTCCCCTCGTCAACGAGCTCCACAGGCGAAGTCTCGATGGCCTTCGCGAAGGTATCGCGAGCGCTCGTCGATCCGGTGGCGAGCACCACGAGATCTGGCTGCCGTTCCCAGGGCAGCACAGGAAGCGAAACAGCCGCGGCCAGTGTGGCAGCCGCTACGAGGGAGCCCTCGGAATGGCCCACGAGGGAAATGCCCGAAAATCCCGGTTCCTTTGCCAGCCTTGCGAGAACTGCCCGGAGATCCTCGATGTAGTCGTCGAAACGGAGCCGCGACTCCTCCGGAGCAAGGGCCCAGGACTCACCGACACCGCGCTTGTCGTAGCGGAAACTCGCGATGCCGCGCGAAGCCAGGGCCAAGGCGAGTTGGAGGGTCGAGTCGTTCATTCCTGGAACCTGGTAATTGTTACCATCCCGGTCGGTGGAGCCGGAGCCAGGCACGAATATCGCCAGGTGGAAGCCACCCCGCCCGGCGGCGGCGGCAGCGCCGGCGGCGGCAGCGCCGGCGGCGGCAGCGCCAGCGGCGGCAGCGCCGGCGGCGGCAGCGCCGGCGGCGGCAGCGCCGGCGGCGGCAGCGCCGGCGGGCATCATGAGGGTTCCCCTTAGTGCTCCGCCGTGGACCATGACCTCGAGGGGATGTCCCCGCTCAGCTGCTGTGGCCTGCCTCGAGAGAGCGAAGCGGCCAGAGAGCCCTCCCTGTCTCACCGTACCCTCGATGCCTTGACCGCGCGGGGTGTAGCGCCCCTCGAAGCGGAGCGCGCCCTCCCCTCCCCCGAGGGCAAAGGCGAATCGGCCCCCTCCAGATCCGGCCGGACTCACACCAAGGCTGACAGGAAGGCCGAAGATGCGACGCTCGGGCAGATCCACGAGGATGAAAGATTCCGGGAGGACGCGGAGTGATATGGCTTCCCGGTGACTCGATGAAACGCCATCGGCAGCCTTGACTTCGACGCTGATCTCCCCACTGAAGCTGCCCGTCCGCTCAGGCCCGATCGTCACAGTCGGGGCTGTTTCGGCAGGGAGCGCCGCAACGCAGGCAAGGCTCAGGGCAAGAGCAGGAAGAAGCGAGCGACGGCCCAAGGGAGGTGGATGGTTGCAGGTGCCGCCGCGCATCGACAAGACGGACCTTACATCAGTTTCGCGAAGCGACCATAGACCTCGTTGGGATCGCCCACGCCGTCTATCGTCACAAGCACGCCCTTGCTGTCGTACCAGTCGATGAGGGGGGCGGTCTGTTTGCGGTAGGTGTCAAGGCGGGTCTTGATTGATTCTTCCTTGTCATCATCCCTCGTGTAGACCTCGCCTCCACAGGCATCGCAGACGCCTTCTTTTTTCGGGGGGCTGCTTTTCACGTTGTAGATCTTGCCGCAGGCCCTGCAGACTCGCCTGGTCGACAGTCTCCCGATCACGATCGCGTCGGCCACCTCGAAGTTGACCACCCTGTCCACAGCTGCGATCTTCGCGAGAGCCTCTGCCTGGGGGATGGTGCGCGGAAAGCCGTCAAGGATCCATCCCTTGGCTGCGTCAGGCTGGGCGAGGCGCTCCTTGACCATCTCGATCGTCACCTCATCGGGAACGAGGGCCCCCGATGCCATGATGCTTTTAACCTTGAGGCCAAGGGGCGTCTCGTTCTTGATCGCCGCCCTGAACAGGTCTCCCGTCGAGATGTGGGGCAGTCCGAGCTTTTCCACGGCGAGATCCGAAAGGGTTCCCTTTCCGGCACCGGGAGGGCCGAGAAATAACAGCTTCATATGGTTCTCCTGTTGCGGATCAGGCTGGCAGCGCCTTGGCGCAGCCGCAGGACCCGCGTCTGCACAGGATAGGCGACGACCGCCGGGTGAGGCAACGGGAATCGGCGGTCCTCCCACCTGCCAGAGCGCTGGACTCATCGCGCAGGGTGCTGTATATGTTTATCGTGATTTTCCGCGCGGTAGCCTTTGACATCGATGGGACGCTGTACCCCTCGCTTGGCCTCTATTTCCGGAACCTGGGCTTCGGCTTCAGGAACTACCGCATGCTCAAGGCCTTCGCGAAGGTTCGTTATGAGCTCCATCAGCGGTCCATGGATCCTGCCTCGGAGCCGGGCATGCCCAGTGACCTCGCCGGCTTCCGCGCCCTCCAGGCACGCATCCTGGCCGATGGAACCGGCCTTTCCTTCGAAGAAGCCTTTGCGTGGGCAGAGCGCACCATGTACGGCGAGCTCGAGGCTTCCTTCCACGATGTGCGACTCTTCAGAGGTGTGCGCGCGACCCTCGAAGCCTTCGCCGGAGCCGGGCTCCGCCTAGCCGCGCTCTCCGATTTCCCCGCTCCCCGCAAGCTCGAAATCCTCGGCATCCGCGACTACTTCGAGGTGGCGATGTCCTCCGAGGAGACCGGCTTCCTGAAACCGGCTGCCAGGCCCTTCCTGACCCTTGCCGAACGTCTTGGTGTAGCCCCCGAAGAACTCTGCTATGTCGGCAATTCAAGCCGCCTCGATATAGCGGGAGCCAAGGGCGTGGGCATGGGTTCCGCGCTGCGGGGCTCGAGCGGCTTCCTCAAGGGCCGGCGTGAACCCTACGCTCCCAAGGAATTCAACAGCCTCCGCGAGATAGCGCCCGATCTGGCCTTCACTGACTGGCGGGATCTTGTCAATTATATCCTTCCCGGAACCCCTCAAGGCGCAGGGGTTCTTGGTGTCAGCGGGGCGTGAGTCCTCAGCCCGGCGGCCTGAGCCACTACCAGCCCGGCGGCCTGAGCCACTACCAGCCCGGCGGCCCGAGCCACGGACCGATCTTCAGTTCGCAATCCCCCGAAAACCTCAGGATTCTCCCCCCATCGTCCCGGTCGCTGACGCCGAAGCCAAGGCTCCAGCCCTCGAGCCTCATCGAAAACGAGATTGAAAAGCTCCCCGACCAGGGACTCTCGCGGGAAGCTCCGCTCCCGCGGGAAGCTCCGCTCCCGAGGGAAGCTCCGCTGCCCTGAGCCACCGCCCGCCATCCCAGTTCGCTGCCGAGGGTGAGGAAGAAACGCTCGCTGACCGCCTCGGTGGCCCTGAGAGCGATGGAGCAGCCCCAGGGCCTCGGAGTCCATCCGCCTGGATCCATCACAGCACCCACCAACTCAAGAAGAAGGGGATCCATGATCCGCGCCAGGCCGAGGCGCAGGCTCGTGCCAGAATCGGAGCCCGCCTGACCGCTGCGGGTTCCCGCACCAGCATCGGCCCAGGTCCTGGTCTCCGTTGCTGGCGGCGCGAGGGCGATTGCAACTGTTGCCACCCAGGGAAGGGGCGCGAGGGCAGCTGATACGAGGATGCGCGGCGCCTCGACGCGTGGGGATCCCGCGCCACCGTCTCCGGGTGGAATCACCAGGGGCAGTTCGAGCCCCATCGAGACCGTCCCTGAACGAAGGGAGACCGAGAAAAGCGCATCTGTAGCCAATCCCGATGCCCCGCTTGCCAGGGCGAGGGACGTCGCTACATCGAGGGCGGCATCATCTGGAACAGCTGAGTGCGGCACAGCTGTGACAGCACTGCCCAGGCTGACGTCCCCGGAAGTCTGGCTC
>JBMOIK010000046.1:0-16855 GCA_049317365.1 Rectinemataceae bacterium
TGGACGCAGCCGGGCAGGTTCTGCCTTTGTACCAGATCGGGATCATCTTCGATGAGGTCGAACGCAACGTGGTGGGCTGGGACGTGGAAAAACAGGAACCATGAGCACCGTTACCCGCATGCCAGCCTCTGGTAAATGTTCATCATACTAGGTACTGGATAGATCAATGAAAACCTGCCACCGGGAGCGGTCGAGCGGGGGGAGGTACAATGAAAACGAAGGGAAGTGATTTTGTGCTCGGCGTGGACTACGGGACCGATTCGGCCCGTGCTGTCATCGTCGATGCCGCTGATGGAAGCTTTGTGGGAAGCGGGGTGAGCGCCTATCGCCGCTGGGCGGAGGGCACATACTGCGATGCTTCCACGAACAGCTTTCGCCAGCATCCCCTCGACTATATCGAAAGTCTGGAGGCCTCGGTCAGCGCGGCCCTTGCCGTGGCGGGATCTGAAATAGCAGGCCGGATCCGGGGGCTTTCCATCGACACGACAGGCTCGACGCCCTGCTTTGCCGACGCTTCGGGCAAGCCCCTCTCCCTGACACCGGCCTTCGCCGAGAATCCTGACGCGATGTTCATCCTCTGGAAGGACCATACAGGTCTCGCCGAGGCGGCGCGGGTCAACACCCTGGCGCGCAGCTGGGGCGGTGTGGATTTCACGCGCTACGAGGGGGGCATCTATTCCTCCGAGTGGTTCTGGGCCAAGGCCCTCCACGTGGTGTCGACCAACTCGTCTGTCTCCGCCTCGGCGCGGACCATCGTCGAGCACTGCGACTGGATGCCCGCCCTCCTCTCCGGATCGACCGACCCCGCAGCGTGGAAGCGCAGCCGTTGCGCAGCAGGGCACAAGGCCCTCTGGCACGCATCCTGGGGCGGCTATCCTGACAAGGCTTTTATCTCCCTCCTCCATCCCCGACTCGCTGAACTCCTTCCCTCCCTCGGCACTGAAACCTGGACAGCCGAAACGGAGTTCGGAAAGCTCTGCCCCGAATGGGCGGCGCGCCTCGGCCTGCCTGTGGGAATATCAGTGGGAGTTGGTTCCTTCGACGCCCACGTCGGCGCCATCGGTGGCGGGGTCGCGCCTGGAACCCTCCTCAAGATCATGGGAACGAGCACCTGCGACATCATGCTCGGCCCCCTCCCTGCGACTCCCGGGGCGGAAAAAACCGTGCGCGGAATCTGTGGCCAGGTGGACGGCTCGGTGATGTCGGGGATGATCGGCTATGAGGCCGGCCAGTCCGCCTTCGGAGACGTCTTTGCCTGGTTCCGCGACCTCCTGTCCTGGCCGCTCAGGGCCATACCGAGCATCGTTCCGAAGGGGAACGCACGCGGCTCCCTGGACATCTCGCGGCGTGCCCTCGAGGATGTCATCCTTCCGGCCCTCGAGGCAGCTGCCCTCGGGATTGACCCTGGGAAATCGGGCGTACTTGCCCTCGACTGGCTCAATGGCAGGAGGACCCCCGACGCTGACCAGGGCCTCAAGGGGGCGCTGACCGGTCTCACACTCGGGACCGACGCTCCGGCGATCTACCGCGCCTTGGTCGAGGCTGCCGCCTTCGGCTCCCGCGCCATTGTCGAGCGGATGCGTGAGGAGGGGCTGGTCATCGAGCGCGTTGCGGCCGTCGGGGGAGTCGCAAAAAAGAGCTCTCTCGTGATGCAGATCAGCGCCGACGTCCTCGGCCTCGAGATCGCTGTCCAGGAGGGCGACCAGTCGGTGGCCCTCGGTGCTGCCATGCTCGCCTCGGTGGTCGCCGGCCTCTACGACAGGCTTCCTGCTGCCCAGGCGGCCATGGGTGCGCGCGTTGAAAAAACCTGGAAGCCCGACATGCTGTCTATGATCGGCTCTATGCCGAATACAGGGCCCTCGGCGCCTTTGTCGAGACTGCCACGAAAGCTGCGAAATCATGATGGATCTTAAGCAGTATGACATCTGGTTTGTCACGGGGAGCCAGGACCTCTACGGCCCCGAAACCCTCGCGAAGGTAGCGGAGCATTCCCAGGCGATGGTGGCAGGCCTCGGCGCAGCCCTCCCCTGCAATCTGCTCTGGAAGCCGGTGATGAAGGGAAGCGATGCGATCCTCGCATTGGTCCGCGAGGCCAACTCCGATCCGCGTTGCGCCGGGATCGTGACCTGGATGCATACCTTCAGCCCCTCGAAGATGTGGATCGCGGGACTCCTCGAGCTCAGGCGCCCCCTCTGCCATCTTCATACCCAGTACAATCGTGACATTCCCTGGGCTTCGATAGACATGGACTTCATGAACCTGAACCAGTCGGCCCACGGTGACCGCGAGCACGGCTTTATCGGAGCGCGCCTCCGCCTTCCCCGGAAGGTCATCGTCGGTCATTGGCAGGACCCGGCCCTCGTCGAAAGGCTCGGAGGATGGATGCGCTCCGCTGCGGCTTTCGCCGACGGGAAGAACCTCCGCGTTGCGCGCTTTGGCGACAATATGCGCGAGGTCGCCGTCACCGAGGGCGACAAGGTCGAGGCCCAGCTGCGCTTCGGCTGGTCGGTCAACGGCTGGGGTATCGGGGAGCTCGCCCGCGCAGTCACGGAGGTCTCCGAGGCAGAGGTGGATCGGCTAACGCGGACTTATGCCGATGAATACGAGATTGCCTCGGAGGCGCGCGGGGGCGAGGGCGCAAAGCGTGTACGCGAGCAGGCACGCATAGAGCTCGGCCTCCGTTCCTTCATGGAAGGAGCCGGGGGCTCGGCTTTCGGTGCATTTACCACGACCTTCGAGGATCTCCACGGCCTTTCCCAGCTGCCGGGCCTCGCAGTCCAGCGGCTCATGGCCGATGGCTACGGTTTTGGCGCCGAGGGTGACTGGAAGACGGCAGCCCTTGTCCGTGCGATGAAGGTAATGGCCGCGGGCCTGCGCGGTGGGACGAGCTTTATGGAAGACTACACCTATCACTTCGGGCCAGCCGGGGAGAGCGGAGCCTCTGTCGTCCTGGGCGCCCATATGCTGGAGGTATGCCCGAGCGTCGCTGCAGGCAAGCCCCGTCTCGAGGTCCATCCGCTGGGCATCGGCGGCAAGGCCGATCCCGCCCGCCTCGTCTTCGAGGGTGATTCGGGTCCTGCGCTCAATGCGACCCTGATAGACCTCGGCGATCGCTTCCGCATGATCGTCAACGAGGTAGACGCCGTCGCCTCTCCCGCCCCCATGCCCCGCCTCCCCGTGGCGCGTGTCCTGTGGAAGCCACGACCCGACCTCGCCCGTGCAGCCGAGGCCTGGATCATCGCCGGCGGTGCCCACCACACGGGCTATTCCCGCGTAGTCAAGACCGAGTGGCTCCGCGACTGGGCAGAGATGGCTGGAATCGAGTTCCTTTTGATCGATGGCAAGACTGACCCGATCGAGCTGCGGAAGGAAATCCGCTGGAACGAGGCAGCCTGGCGCTTCGAGAGGCGCTGATACTCCCCCTTAAGCATTGGTATGTTCGCGGGCGTAGGCGATCATCGCCCTGAGGTTTTCCGGCGGAGTGAGGGGGGAGACCTCACAGCCGGCTCCAACGATGTAGTTGGCGCCGGCTGCCTCGTGGCAGCTCCGGCAGGCCTCGTAGACCGTGTCGGGAGAGCCCTCGAGCAGATCCGTTATAGTCGAGACATTCCCGCAGAGGGTCCTGCCCTCGCCGATGCCGCCGCGTGCCTCGGAGAATTCGGCCGCGAAGTCGATCTCGTAGATGTCCACGGGAAGTGTCTTCATCTGGTCGAAGAGGGAGGTCGTGTTGCCGCACATGTGGAGGCGCGTGAGGATCTCGGGATGCTTTGCCTTGATGGCCGACAGGACGCGCTCCTGTCGCTTTACCAGGAATTCCCGGTAAAGGGGCGGGCCAATGAGGCTGGCAGCCGCGTCGCTCATGCCTATGGTGTCGACGCCGGCGGCGATCTGCGCGAATGCGTACTGGATGGCCGTTTCGGCGGTGAAGTCCAGGAGGTCCCGCACGAAGGCCGGATCGTCGATGAAGTCCACCATGATGTTGTTGAGGCCACGGAGTTCGGCACCCAGGGCCAGGGGGCCCTCCACCCAGCCGACGATGGACATGCCCTTGCCGGCCTTTTCCCTCATAATTGTGATGGCATTGATGCGGTCGAACATGCGCCCTGGCTTCCAGGGATCAGGGACCTTCCAGAGCCTGAGCTTGAGCTTGTCGGTGAGGGCCGCCCGGGACTCGTTGATCGCCGGCCCCTGGTCGGAGAACCAGTCCACGCTGCCCTCACCGTCGATGTCGATGACCTCGCGGGCGGGGTCCGAGCAGGTCAGGAGGCAGTCGAGGCCAAAGTCCTCCGCCACGCGGAGCTGGGCTTCGGCCATCTTCCTTCCGTCCCTGGTGTAGTCGATGAACTCCATGCCCGCGTGCTTGGCCGCGAACATCATGACCATGGGCTGGGCGGGCAGCCGGTCGACGGGCCTGCCCTCAAGGGCGGCGTGGATGCGTTCTATTGAGGTCATGACTTCACCATCCTCTTGTTATGCTCCGCGACCGCGTCGAACATCGCAATTATGTTCTCTGGCGCGACATTGGCCATGATGTTGTGGATCTGCTGGAAGACAAAGCCGGAGCCGGCCATCAGGAGGGGCAGGCGTTCGAGCACGTGGTCCCTCACCTCGGCCGCTGTGCCCCTGGACAGCACCGACTGCGTGTCGCAGCCCCCACCCCAGAGGGTGATGCCCGTGCCGAAATCACGCTTGAGTCCCGCTACCTCCATGCCCGCACAATTGGTCTGGACCGGGTTGATCGAGTCGAGCCCCACGTCGATGAAGTCGCCGAGTATCGCCCTGACCCCGCCGCAGCAGTGGAGTTGGGTCCTGACGGGAGCGAGCCTCTTGGCTTCTCCCCACAGCCTCCGCTCACGCTCCTTGAAATACTCCCGGTACATGTCGGGAGACATCTGAAGGCCTGTCTGCATGCCGAAGTCGTCGCCGAAAAGAACGATGTCCACGTGCTTTCCGAAGGCGCCGAGGTATGTGCGCAGCGAACCCAGGTGGGACTCAAGGAGGGCATCGAGGAGGCGGTTCACCGCCTCGGGCTCGGTTCCCATGAGCACCATGAAGTTCTCGGTGCCGCAGAGGTATTGTGATAATTCATAGAAACTGCCACCGAAGAGGAAGATGATGGCGCGGTCGGTGGAGGCACGGAAGTCCCTGGCCCCTGCCGCGAGCCCTGTGAGGCCGACGCGTCCGAGCTGGGGTGGCGTCGCGGTCGACCACTGCACCGAGCCGATGGCGTCGGCGAGACTGGAGAGGTCCTCGGGAATGCCTTCTGAGTAGGGCCAGTAGACCTGCTCGAAGTACAGGGATCCCTTTTTCTGTACCCCAGCTCTGCGGCCGTCGGCATTGTAGAGCCACCAATCTCCGCCTTCCTGGCGGAGATCGACCCAGGCGGGCACGAGGCAGGGGGTGCCGTCGGGAAGGACCCATTCCTTCCAGTCTGCGTCGCCGAGGGAAAAGCCCCGGCCCAGCTCGACTGTATCGACGCCGAAGCGGTCGAGCAGGTCCGTATCCACGACTGCGAGCTGCTGCACGACGTCATAGACACGGATGGGCCTCGAGGGGAGGCCGAGGGCCCTGCGGAGCCTGGCGTAGCCAATAGCCATGATGCCGCTTGAGCGGTGGCCGCCGAAATCAACCGGGACGCGGTCCACGGTTCCGTGGGCGAGTGCCGCGAGCACCCTTTCCCTGCTGGTCATAGTTGTGTCCTTTCGTTCCGGATCACTGGTCGGCGGATGCCATGACCATGCCCGAGATGAAGTAGCGCCTGAGGAAGACGAAGAGCGCGATGGTCGGTATCGAGACCATGAAGACTACGGTCATGAGGAGGGGAATGGACGAGCCCCCAAAGCCCATCATGCTGGCCACCGCCACCATGACGGGGCGTATGGATTCCCTGCGGGTGAGGACCATGCCGAAGAGGAGGTCGTTCCAGATCCAGGTTGCCTGGAAGAGGGCTACGACCGCAATCGGAGCCTTGGAGTTGGGTACGAAAATGCGGAAGAGGGTCTGGATGGGGCCGCAGCCGTCGAGCTTGGCCGCTTCCTCGATCTCCCTCGGGATGGTCGTATAGAAGCCCCTGAACACGAAGAGGGCGAAGGGTATGCAGATGGCCGAGTAGACGAGCATCATGCCGAGCCTCGTGTCGTAGAGGCCGATGGAATTGTAAAGTTTATAGATGGGTATGAGGTACATCTGGAAGGGAAAGATCGTTCCCGAATATATGATGAGGAAGAGGGCGAAATTGAAGCGCGGCTTGAGCCGGACGATGCTGTAGCCCGCCATCGAAGCGCAGAGGATGGCAACCACGGCGCCGACAGTGGAATACAAAAGCGATGACAGTACGTGATCCTGAACCTTGTATTGGGAAGCCGCCGCCTTGAGGTTGACCAGGAAGCCGAAGGCCTTGGGCAGGGCGTAGAATTTGGAGGAGACGTAGTCCTGCGGTGTCTTGAGCGAGATGAACAGTGTTGTTACGACCGGCAAGAGCCAGGCGAGGGCCAGAAGGGTGATGGCGACGTAGACCGCCACGCGGGAAAGTGACTTTCTCATGGCTGCCTCAATAGTACAGAAGGTCTTTTTTCCACATGTTTTTTATGTAGAAAACCGACACCAGGATGACCAGGATCGACAGCAGCACCGAGATGGCCGCTCCGTAGCCCATGTTGAACATCGTGAAGGTCTCGCGGAACATCGTGATGGCGAGGGTCTCCGAGGAGCGGTACGGCCCACCCCTGGTCATCACGTAGATTATGTCGAAGGTCTTGAAGGAGTTGACCATCGCCATGGTGATGACGACGGTGGTGACCGGCTGGAGCATCGGGAAGGTGACATGCCTGAAGGTCTGCCATTTGCTGGCGCCATCCAGTATCGAAGCCTCCACCGGGTCGCGGGGGATGGTCGAGAGTCCTGCCAGGAAGAGGACCATGCTCGTGCCCAGCTGCTGCCAGACCCAGGCGAAGAGCATGGCCACGGTGTTGAGGGGAACGGAGGTCAGCCAGCTCAGCTTGAACTTCGGAATGAAGAGGGCGATGAGGCCGTTGAGCACGCCAAGGTCCCGCGAGAACATGTTCGACCAGATGGCGCCGGTGGCCACGAAGGATATCGTCAGTGGTATGAAGAATATCGACTTGAAGAGGTTGCCGAGCCGGAGGCCCCGGAGGAAGTTGGCTATGATGAGCCCGCCGAGCACGGGGAAGGCCAGGGTCGCAACGACCCAGGCCAGGGTGTTGAGGAAGGAGCGAGCGAAGTTGGGGTCCGCAAAAAAACTCAGGTAGTTCTTCAGGCCAACGAAGATCTCCTTCGAGATCCCATCCCACTGGAAGAAGCTATAGTAGAGGTTCTGGGCCATCGGCAGGAGCAAGAGTCCCACGACAAGGGCGAAGGCGGGGAGTATCAGCAGGTAGCTCAGGAACTGGTGGTGGTTTTTGGCCCGCGGCGATGCGCGCACTCGAGGCTCCTTCCAATTGTGACGTATCGCAGTCCGTGCCTGAAAAAGCCGCGCGGGGGTTTCCCGCGCGGCCTTGGGTGAGAGCAGTTTACTTGTGCGTGGACCAGTAGTCGGTGGCGACCTTGTCGAGGTCCGTGAGCACCTGGTCGAGCTTGGAGGGATCGAGGATGAACTCGGCGAACTTGTCGACGGCGGTTTCACAGATCGGGGTCGGGGTCGCTTCCCAGTAGCGGTTGAGGATCTGGTACTTGTCCTTGACGAGCATGGCAGCGAGGTCAGCCTTGACCTTGGGGAGGAAGCTGGTGTCGGCGGTCTGGGTCGGGGGGAACTGGTTGAGGGCCCTGGGCAGGACAGCCGAGCCCACGGGGCCCATCATGTAGTCGACGACCTTCTTCGCATTGGCGAGGCCGGGCGCGTTCTTGGCGACGACGATGGGGGCGGCTTCCATGATCGCGACCTTGCCGACCTTGGCGTTCGGCGGGGGCATCACGAAGAAGCCACAATCGGCATCGGCAACGCCGTTGCTGGTGAGGGTCGTGTAGTACCAGGAGCCGATGGGAACCATGCCGACCTCGCCCTGCTGGAAGAGGCGGGGAGTGTCGGAGAAGAGGTCGGTCGAGGGATCGGTGAAATATCCCTTGTTGATGAGGTCGGCCCAGACGGTGAAGGCGGTCTTGACCCTGGGGTCGGTGTACTTGGCCTTGCCTGCGCAGAGGTCGACATAGAGCTTGGGATCCTGGCGGGCGACCATCTCCTCGAACATGATGAAGGTCGGCCAGCGTCCCTGGACGCTCTGGGCCATCGGAGTCACTCCTCCGGCCTTGAGTGCGTCACAGACCTTGAGGAACTCGGCCCAGGTCTTGGGCTCGGAGAGTCCAAGCTTCTTGAAAGTGGACTTGTTGTACCAGACGCCCCAGTACTCGACGGAGTAGGGAAGGCCGTAGACCTTGCCGTTGAAGGTAAAGGCCTGGCGGATGCCGTCAGAGAAATCCTTCTTGTGCTTGTCCCAGAGGTCAGTGAGGTCGGCGGCCAGTCCCTGGTCGATGAGGTCCTTCATGCGGTAGGTGGACCACCAGGTGAAGAGTTCGGGAGCCTGCTTGGTGGGAAGGGCTGCCCGGACAGTGGACATGAAGACATCGGTCGAGGGATTCGGGGTCTGGGTGATGCCGACGCCGACCGCCTTCTGGGTTTCGACGCCCAGGGCTTCATAGAAGGGCCGGTAGTCGGGATTGCCGCCCTTGTCGTGCATCAGGTTGACAGTCGTCTGAGCGGCGAGTCCGGTGCTAGCTCCCAAAAGAAGCAAGCCTACCAGGGTCGCTGAGAGTTTCGCAATTCTCATCATGATCCTCCTCGGTGTTGGAAATGGGCGCAGGCCCATAGTGGAAGTGATAAGGGAGGGAACAATATCTGTCAAGGAATAATAAAAAAACACTAAGAATTAAGTGAAATATTAATCCGTTTAACCGGTTGTTTCAGTTCTTTATTGACCTGCCACGAAACATCCTCCTATGATGGGGGACGATGGCCAAGGAAATCAAGCTGAGTGACATTGCTGAACGCGCTGGCGTTTCGGTCGCGACGGTGTCCATGGTCCTGTCGGGCAAGGGAAAGATATCCTCTTCGGTGAGCGACAGGATCATTGCGATTGCTGATCAACTCAACTACAGGCGGCCCGGGGTCATGATCGACCGGCGTCTTGATTTCCGCTATGTGACCATTCTTCATAGTGAGTCCGACAGGTTCAGTTGGAATTTCAGTTATGATTTAATTACAGGACTCGAGATTCTTTTAGTAGAAAAAGGTTACTACCCCCTTGTGATCCATATGAACGACCAATGGCAAGCAGAGACCATTGTCGCCGAGATCCGCGCCAATCGCTCAGGGGCGATCTTTGCCGTTGATTATACAGACGAGAGGGTGATCCCCAAGCTCGAGCGGCTCGAGGTGCCCCTCATCGTCGTGAACAACGGCTGTTTCCAGGATCGCTTCAGTTCTGTCCTCGCGGATGACATCCAGGGTGCCTGCGAGGGCGCGGCCCATCTCATAGCAGCAGGTCATCGCTCGATCGCCTACGCCGAGTACGAGCGCCCCAAGATGCCTATCGTGGTCAACGAACGCAGGCACGGCTTCAGAAAGGCCATGGACGAGGCCGGCCTCCCGGTGACGGAAGACCTCTATATCAGTAGCCGGCTTGAGGAACCCGAGGAGCTTGAAAAGAAGATCGCCGCGCTGTTCAAGGGACCCGGGCGCCCCACGGCCATCCTTGCCCACGATGACTACTGCGCGGCCTGCCTCATCGGCTCGCTCGGCAGACTCGGGCTCGGCGTTCCCCGCGACGTATCCATCGTGGCTCCCGGCGATGTCCTCGACTATTCCCAGCCCTTCCTCCCGCGCATCTCGACGATGAGGATCGATACGGAGCTCATGACCCGCATGGCTGTGGAGATCATGCTGGAGAGTATTACGAGGCAAAAGCGGGAAGCGCTGGTGATTAAGACCAAGTTGCGGTATATGGATCGGGGTTCGATCAGGAAGATCAGATAGAAGGAGGCAGTCATGGGTGAGGCAACAAGGACCAGTCAAGGTGGATCCGGGGGGGAGACCTGGGGTGAGCGGGATGCGCGGGGCGAGTGGAAGCCCGATCCACTGCCCGTACCTAGCCCGCTTTTTACCTGGCCCTGGCGACCGGTGAAGATCCTGAAGTACCTCTTCGCGCCGGTGGGCCTCCTGTGGCCCTACAACCTCATCGTGGCCCTGCTGGCCGTGGGCTCCTGGCTCTGGTTCACGCCCAGCCTCGACCGGACGGTCACCTTTGCGCCGGGCTGGATTGCTGAAATATATATTCGCAATGCTGTCCTTCTCCTGATCATCGCCGGAGGGCTGCATCTCAGGCTCTATGTGACAAAGGGGCAGGGGACGAAATACAAGTACACGGACAAGTGGATGGCCACGGACGACCCGCGCTTCCTCTTCCGGAACCAGACCTGGGACAACATCTTCTGGAATTTCGTCAGCGGCTGCACCATCTGGACGGCCTGGGAGGCCGTGACCCTCTGGCTCTATGCCAACAAGCTGATCCCCTACGTGAGCATCCAGGAACATCCGGTCTACTTCGTCCTCATGATGCTCTTCGTCCTCTTTGCCAGGCAGGTGCATTTCTACTTCGTGCACCGTTTCAGCCACTGGAAGCCCCTTTACAACATCTCCCACTATCTCCACCACAAGAACATCAACATCGGACCCTGGTCGGGCATGGCCATGCATCCCGTCGAGCACCTCCTCTACCTCTCCGGAGTCATTATCAATTGGATCATTCCCTCCCATCCCATCCACGCGATCTACCACCTCATGCACGCTGGCGTCACGCCTGCCCTCGGGCACACCGGCTTCCATGGCTTCGCGGGAAAGGGCACGAGCGAGCGCGTGCTTCCCGCCGACAACTATTTCCACTACCTCCACCACCGGAGGTTCACGGTCAACTTCGGCGTCGAGGTCGTGCCCCTGGACAAGTGGTTCGGGAGCTTCTACGACGGCTCGCCGGAGGCCGATGCGGCCCTGGCCGAGAAGCGGGGGAAGGCCGAGAGTTGATGATAGACAGTGTTGCTTCGAGCGGTTCAGCCCTGGCTTCCGGGGATGCTCTCCAGCCAGGCGCAACCTGCGAGCCGGGCTGTCTCACCCTTCCTCCGGTGATCTTCGGCATCAGCGCCCTGGGCAACCTCTACAGGGCCCTGCATGTCGCTGAAAAGCGCGCGATAGTCGCGTCTTGCCTGCGCCATACAAGGGGCAGGGCCGTTTTCGATGGCGCCGGCAAATACGGGGCAGGGCTTGCTTTGGAGGAATTGGGACATTCCCTTCGCGCGGAAGCCGTCGCTCCCGGCGCGGTGCTGGTCAGCAACAAGCTTGGATGGAGGCGCACGCCGTTGTTGGGAGCGGAACCGACCTTCGAAGCGGGGGTCTGGAAGGAGCTCAAGCACGATGCGGTACAGGACATTTCCGCCGAGGGAATCCTCCGCTGCCGCGAGGAGGGAGACTGTCTTCTCGGCTTCCCGTATCGTGCAGAACTCCTGTCCGTCCATGATCCCGACGAGTTCATAGCTGCGGCTGGTCCCGATCCGGCGGTGCGGGCCGCGAGGCTCGAGGCTGTTGTGGCTGCATATTCCTCCCTGGCTGCCCTTCGTGCTGCCGGCGAGGTCAAGGCGATCGGCATCGGAGCCAAGGACTGGCGGGTAGCGCGCGAGATCGCACAACGCGTCAAGCTGGATTGGGTGATGCTCGCCTGCTCGCTGACGGTGCTCAGGCACCCGCGGGAATTGCTGGACTGGATCGCCGCACTGTCGGGCGAAGGGGTGGCGGTCATCGATTCCGCGCTCTTCCACGGCGGTTTTCTGACAGGGGGCGACTACTTCGATTATCGCAGGATCGAGCCAGACGATCCTGCCGACAGGAAGCTCCTGGCCTGGAGGGAAGCCTACACCGCGGCCTGCGCGCGGGCCGGAGTCACGACAGCCCACGCAGCCGTTGCCTTTGCGCGCCTCGTGCCGGGAGTCACCAGTGTAGCACTCAATACCTCCGATCCGGCCAGGGTGGGGCAGAATGTCGCGATGGGAATGGAGAGCGTTCCAAAAGCCCTCTGGAAGGACCTCGCCGCATCCGGGCTCATTGACCGGGATTTGGAGTTTCTGCCATGAAAGCAACTATGATCATCGACGCGCATCATCACCTCTGGCGCTACTCGCCAAATGAGTATCCCTGGATAGGGGAGGGCGACCTGGCCCTACGCCGGGATTTCGGACTTGTCGAACTCCATGCTGAGCTCGATGCGGCGGGAGTTACCCGTACAATTGCCGTGCAGGCACGACAGAGCCTCGATGAGACGCGGTGGCTGCTCGATCTTGCCGCTGAATCCGGACGGATAGTGGGGGTAGTCGGATGGGCGCCCCTCGCCGATCCCGGGATAGGCGATTTTCTTGACAGCCTGGGCGAACCGCGGCTTGTCTCCCTCCGCCATGTCGTTCAGGACGAGGCCGATCCCGAATTTCTCCTTCGTCCGGCCTTTGCGCAGGGCCTCGCAGCCCTGCCCTCCCGCTGCATCGCCTACGATCTCCTTGCAAAGCCCGCGCAACTTCCGATGGCCATCGCCTGCGTCGATGCCCACCCAATGCTGCGATTTGTGGTAGATCATGCAGCCAAGCCAGATTTCAGCGGGGGTGCCTCGGCCTTCGAGTCCTGGGCCCGCGACATGCGCGCCTTGGCGGAACGGCCCACTGTCTACTGCAAGTTTTCCGGTCTCGCCCTCGAAGCTGGTCCCGTCTGGTCGGTCGAGATGCTCCGGCCTGTGTTCGATCTTCTCCTGGAAAGCTTCGGACCCTCGCGGCTCTTGTTCGGCAGCGACTGGCCTGTCTGTCTCCTGGCTACGAGCTACAGCCGGTGGCTTGAAGCGTTCCGGGCCCTCATAGAAACGTTGAGCGAAACAGAAAAAGCATCAGTCCTCGGGCAGAGTGCCCGAAGGGCCTATCGCCTGGAGGATCTCTTATGAGAGCGTTCCGTATCACAGCTCCCCGGCAGGGTGGCTTCGTCGATCTGCCTGTGCCCCAACCTGGGTCGGGGGAGATAAGGCTCGGCGTTTCCTGGCTCGGGCTCTGCGGCTCCGATCTTTCCACCTGGAGGGGTGCGAATGCCCTCGCAGCCTATCCGCGCATCCCGGGACACGAGGTTGCGGGCGTGGTGGAGGCCCTCGGTTCCGGAGTGGAGGGATGGAGTGTAGGAGACGAGGCCCTCGTCGTGCCCTACACGGCCTGCGGTTCCTGCAGCGCCTGCAGGGCAGGTCGTCCTAATTGTTGCCGAAATAACCAGACCCTTGGCGTCCAGCGCGACGGGGCGCTCGCAGCCTCCATTGTCATCCCTGCCGAAAAGCTCCTGCGGGTCCCGGGGCTCGGGCTTCGGGAACTCGCCCTTGTGGAGCCACTGTCAGTGGGCTTCCACGCAGCCTCGCGGGCAGGCATTGTCGCGGGCGAGACGGTCGTAGTAATTGGTGCTGGTGGTGTCGGCATCGGCGCTGTGGCGGGAGCTGCAGCGCGGGGAGCGCGGGTCATCGTTGTCGATGTCGATGAGCGCAAGCTCGAACTTGCCAGGCGCCTGGGGGCGGCGGACACGATGGATGGACGTCGGGCCGACCTCGTCGAAGCCCTCTCGGCCCTCGACGGCGGCGAGGGTCCTCCTGTCCTCATCGAGGCGGCAGGCCAGGCTTCAACCTTCCGCGCCTGCGTCGAGGCAGCTGCTTTTGCGGGCCGCGTCGTATATATAGGCTACGCCAAGGAGCCGGTGAGCTACGAGACGCGGGGCTTCGTGCAGAAGGAACTGGATATACGGGGTTCGCGCAACGCGCTGCGTGAGGACTTCGAGGCGGCGGCAGCCTGGCTTTTGGCCGACAGGTCGCGTGCTGAACTCCTGGTGACCAGGACCCTCCCCTTTGCCGAGGTCGCACGGGCCTTTGCCGAATGGGATGCCGAGCCGGGGGCTGTCACCAAGATCCTGATCGATTGCGCGGGCGGGGAGAATAGGGGGGGGCATTGGAGCCAGTTATGAGGATATCCCAGCCCCCGTCCCGCTCGTAGGGGGCATCGACTCCGGCACCTGGAATTCAAGCAGGGACAAGCCCGGGATATCCTTGAAGTCACGGATATTCGAAGTCAACAAGGAAAGATTGTGCTGGATCGCCTGGGCGGCTAGCCAGAGATCCATGATCCTGTAGTCGGATTGCTTGCCGGCCTTTCGGAGCGATGCGCACATCCGCCCATGGATCGCCCCCGTTCCATCATCGATGATGAGCAGAGGTTTTTTCTTGAGGGCATCAACCGATTTTTGTCGGGCTTGCCGGATTCCCTCGTCTGTAGCCATTTCGACGCCGAATTGAAGCTCGGAAATCGTCACTGGAGATAGAAACACATCGTCGCTTCCTGTGAAGCGCGCTATGTCTGAAGGCCCCACTCTGCCTCGCTCGACCTCGATCCAGAGACAGGTATCGATCAGCCAAGCCATGGGTCTCTCGGTTCTTGGCGAAACCCTCCCATGCGCGAATCGCTGAGCCAGTTTGTTGCTGCTGTTTCGGGAAGAGTGCCGTGGAGGTCTCCGAATACATCGGCAGCGCTTGCGCCAGGAAAGGCTGGACAAAAGCATTACCGTACAGGGTACCTCAAGGTCGGCCAGTCATCCTCCGGCCATCCAGCGTGCGACCGGCTAACCCGGATCCGCGCTCCCTCGGCCTCGATAAACTCGCCTTCGCCTTCCTCGACCAAGAGGAGTGACTCCCCTGCTGACAGCCAGGGTTCTGCCTGGACGAATGATGCGACGGTGAGGGTCTGGCCGGGGTTGGCCAGGATATGGCGGGCGAGGTTTTCCACCACTGCTTGATCGGCCGCGAAGGGAAGGCCTCGAGCAGGCGGTCGGCGAGGTAGCGACGGGCGCCCCCGACACGCGTGATGCGGCACTGGTCTTCTTAGATGAGAGGAACCAAGGACTCGATTGGCATATATCACCTTTGAAAGGGATGACAATGGATGTTTTATCACTTTGCAAGGGGTCTTCGGGGGCAGGCGCTTGGACTGCGCGCGGACTGTCGAGTGGCATTGGCGGGAAAAAATAGGATCAAGTGCAGCGTCGAGTAACATCGAGGCGTGGGAATTTGAGTAGGGCTGTGCGCCCAACCGAAAAATAACCCGGCCGGGCATAGCCGGCCGGGTTCTCACTTACTGTATCTATCAGGGTGCCTTGCGCACCATGTGGAAGCCGATATCGATGTCGTTGTTCTGGCCGATGTTGTTATTTTGGTTCGAGTACGCGCCACCATAAACCTTCTGACCCGCGCTCTGCCGGACGCCGGAACCGAGGAAGCGGAGATATCCGAAGGGGTTCTGGTAGCTTGTGGTGTCGTTGAGGTTCTGGGAGACACCTCCACCGCGCACGACGAAGGGAGTGAACTTGTAGCTGTCGATGGGCTGCTTGGTTGGGCCTTGCGGATCGACTAGGGGCGTGGACTGGGTGGTAGCGTCCGTCGGGTAGGCGGCGTAGTAATCACTGCACCACTCACGGGCGTTACCGAAGAGGTCATAGACCCCGTAGGCAGTGGGCTGCCTTCCTGTTTTCACTGGCTTGACGAGGAAGGTTGAGGTTGGATTACTGGATCCTGCGTACCAAGCGTACTTCGCCACATTTGCGGCGTAGTCGGTGTAGGCCTGGCCTGAGATTTCAGACGGCGCGACTCCCCAGGGGAAATCAGTTGTGGTAACGGTGCCAGGAGCCGCGTTGGTACTCGCAACATCGCTTCGCGCCAGGAACTCGAACTCAGCCTCGGTGGGCAGGCGATAGCCGCTCTTGGTAAAGTCGCTTGTTACTGTCGAGGTGGACTGAGAGATCGTGTACACCTTGTCGAAGCCATCGCGTGCGGATAGCTCGTTGCAGAACTCCATCGCCTTGAAGATATTCACGCGGACTGGTTCATAGCCAGTCGTTCCGTCTGGTGTCGCGACGTAGGCATTGCCTGCGTTGCTGGCGAAGAGGCTGTCATTGTAGAGCCGCTGGGTAATCTCGGTTTCCGAAATAAGGAAAGGCGATACCTTGACCCAATGCACGGGCGTTGCGGGTTGCATATAACTGAGCGCTGCCTCTGCGCTCGTACTGCCCATCTGAAAAGTACCGCCTGGTACAGGCAGCATGGTGAGTTCACTGCCACTGGAGACCCAGGTATGGTGAACGAGCACGCTGACATTGGAGGAATTCTCCATATACGCAGTCCAGACCCTGCCGTTACTGGTGAGGGTCACGTGCACCAAGGCAACAACGTCGGTGGTCTCAGGCCGGGTCAGATGGATTGTCTTTCCATCCGTATCGACACTGATATAGTCTGCGGAGGTATGGGTCTTATCAGCGAGCTTCGTAGTCTTATCCACTGAATAGGTGAGCGTTACCTTGCTGATGTCCACGCTGGTGGGTAGCGTGCCGTGATAACCCGCGCCGGAGTCGGTACCAAGTTGGGTTCCGCTGGTAGGGGCGACGAAGTCATCGTAGGCTGTCAAGACATTGCTACTGGAGCCCGTTCCCGAGTTGTTGCCTCGAGTAACGTTCTTACCCGTCGGATTCGTCGCCGTCACGCCGGTTTTGAATATGAAGTCGGATGGATCGAGCAGGAACCAGCACCACATGATCCGTTCCCAGTCTGGGTCCTTGGCGAAGGTGACATTGAATGACTTATTGGCGAAATCGGTGGAATTGATGGCTGAATAGTCCGCGATATTTTTACCAGGCGCGGCGATCTTGGCAGTAAGGGTCATGGATTGGTCAGACCATCCCCCCTGAATATTGACAGTTTTCCCATCGGCATTGAGTGTGGCAGGTACGGGCGAATACGAAGCGGTAAGT
>JBMOIK010000047.1:0-16662 GCA_049317365.1 Rectinemataceae bacterium
GGCTCGCTGCGGCAAAGGCCGGGGCGATTTCCGTAAGCTGCGTGGATTCTTCGGCGGCCGCAGTCGCCTCGGTGCTCGTGAACGCAGAGCGCAACGGCCTCGGAGACCGGGTAGGCGCCGTCGACATGAACGCCTTCGACCAGCTCCGCAACCTCGAACATGCCCACGAGCGCTTTGGCCTGGTCATCCTCGATCCTCCTGCCTTCGCGAAGAACCGCGCCTCCGTCGAGGGAGCCCACCGTGGCTACAAGGACCTCAACCTCCGCGCCTTGAAACTCCTCGAACCGGGCGGGGTCCTGGTCACCTGTTCCTGCTCCTTCTGGTTCGACCGGGAGTTGTTTTCACGTACCGTAGAGGAAGCCGCCCGCGATGCCGGCCGCCGCTTCCGCCTCATCGAGGAACGGAGCCAGGACCATGACCATCCCATCGTATCGGGCTACGCGGAGTGCAGATACCTCAAGTGCCTGATACTCGCCGCTGAGTAGGGGCCGAGTAGAGGCTGGCGGGGCGGATCTCTTCTCCCGCTGCGATTTTTGGCTTTTTTCTTCAGCCGACGCAAGCGCCAGAGCCTGCTCTGGGCGTACTATCTGCATGAAGAGACACAAGGCGCCGCGGATCGCCGCCCTTTCCGCATTGCTGTCCCTGGCCGTCGCCTGGCTGTTTTCCTGCTGCACGCCCTACAGCGCTGCGCAGGGCAGCCAGGGCCTCCGCATCATGTCCTGGAATGTGCTCTCGCTCTTCGACGGCCAGGACGACGGAAACGAGTATTCAGGCTTTTCGGTAGCCAGGGGCGAGTGGAGCGAGGCGAGGTACCGCGCCCGGCTCGACCTCATCGCGAAGGTCATCCTGGGGGCCGGCGCAGCGGGGGGCAAGAGCGGACCGGACATCTGCTGCCTCGTGGAGATCGAAAAGAAATCGGTGCTGGATGATCTGGCGGATGGCCCGCTCTCGAAGGCGGGTTACCGCCATCGCGCCTTCGCCGCGGCCAGGGGCAGCCCCATCGGCGTCGGCATCCTCTCGCGGCAACCCCTCGCCGACGCAAGGGCCTGGGGCCTGACCTTCGGCGAGCGCGCAGGCAGGCCCGTGCTCGAGGCCCGCGTGGAGCGTCCCGGCGGCGACCTCGTGGTCCTCCTGTGCCACTGGAAGTCCAAGCTCGAGGGGGCCGAAAAGACGGAGGCGGAGCGGCGCGGGGCGGCACGGCTCCTCGGGGACCTGTTCAAGTCGCGTTATACGGAGCAACCAACTGTGTCCGTCGTGGCCTGCGGGGACTTCAACGAGAATCCCGACGAGGCAGCCCGCATAGGGGGGCGCTACGCGACGGCCTTCGCACGGGATCCCGGGGCGGCAGGAGGGGGCGACGCCATCCTCCTCGGGAGCCGGTCTGCGGCCCTGGCTGCCGACCCTCCCGGATCGACACTGTACAGCCCCTGGGACGACGTCGACTCGTACAGTTATAGTTATAAAGGAAAACGCGAACGCATCGACGGTTTCGTGCTCGGGCCTTCGCTGCTCGACGGCCGTGGCCTCGACTACGCCGCTTTCCGGGTGCTGGGCGAGGGACTCATGGACGGCTCGGGGAATCCGATAGCCTGGTCGCGGAAGACGGGAACGGGTTGGTCCGACCACCTCCCCATCCTCCTCGAGCTATCCTTCAACCCCCTTCCCTGATCCATGGCCGCGCGGCGCAGGGGTCAGAGGCGCCCTGTGCGTCTTCCCGCGGATGAAGAAGATCCAGAAGAGGAGGGTCCCGAGCGTGTAAAGGATCGCAGTGATGGTGAAGGAGGGGGCGAAGCCGCCCTGCCAGATCAGATAGCCCGACAGGCGGGCGGAGATGGTCCAGGATCCTGCCCATGCGAGCATCTTCACCGCGTTGACGGTGATCATCCTGGAGGGCGGGACGAGTTCGAGCGCGAACATGTCCTGTAGTGGCGTGGCCAGGTTCATCAGCGCCTGGCGCGCCATGTAGGCCATGATTGCCAGTGGCAGCCAGTGTATCCACGCGAGCACGAGGATCAAGGGGACGGAGATGCTCTGTGTTATGAGGATCGTCAGCGGCTTCCCGAGCCTGCGCGCGATCAGCGGCCCCGAGGCCATGCCGAGGAAGGTGGCGACCTGCCCCGCGGCGACGGCGACCCCGATGGCCCCGTCGCCGAGCCTGAAGACATCCTTGAAATAGAGGTTGAGGTAGGGGATGGTGAGACCCGCGCCGAGTCCGATGAGGAAACCCGGCAGGATGAGCTTGATCCAGAGGCCTGCGCCGATGGCATCGCTCCTTGAGCCCCCCTTCACCGGGACGCGGCGGATCTCGGGGGCCTTGCCGTCCTTGAGCCGTGCGAAGGGCAGGAGGGCCGAGAGCATGAAGGCCGCTCCGATGGAAAGCCCGATCCGGTAGGCGAGGATTTCGTCCGCACCGAGCGATACCGCGAGGTCCTTCACGCCGCCTCCGAGGAGCGAACCGACGACCCCCGTGCCCATGGAGAGGGCCCCGTTCAGGCTGAAAAGGTGCATGCGTTCGCCCTCACCCGAGTTGCGCATGAAGAAGGGACCGGAGCTGACCTGGAACACTGTCGAGAAGGAACCCGCGAGAAAGGCTGCGGCAAGCACGACGTTGCCTGAATCGGCGATACCCTGGGCGAGGTTCGCGAGCGCGACGAAGACGGCCGCGAGGGGGAGGAGTTTCTTCAAGTTGAAGCGCGCCGCTATGAATGAAGCGGGGAGGGCGACGAGGGCCGAGCCGAGGGCCTTGGTCGCGAGCACCCCTCCGATCGTATCCTCCGAATAGCCCACGCTTTTCAGGTAGAGGCTGAGGAGGAGGGCAAACTGGTTCGTGCCGATCCACAGGAGGGTCTGGCCGAGGAGGTAGAGCCGCGCATTTCCGCTGAAAGCCGTGAAGGCTTCGCGGTATTCCGCAAGCATCCTTCCCGCAGGACCTTTGGTGAGCAAGGGCCTTCGTGCTGCGGGTGGATGGACTTGGGGCATTCCCTGAGGCTAGCGCCTGGGGGATCGATGGTCAACGGGAGCGATGAAAGCAGCTCTCCCTTGCCTTGCCCCTCCCCACTGCTTCGGCGTACACTAGACCGGATATGGCCGATGGCAGACCCCTGATCGCGCAGGGAGACCTTACTCTCCTCCTTGACGTGCACGATCCTGCCTTTGATGCGGCGCGGGCGGAGCTTGGCGCCTTTGCATCGCTTGAAAAAAGCCCGGAGCACCTCCACACCTATCGGATCGGCCCCCTTTCCCTCTGGAACGCCGCGAGCGCAGGCCTTGCGCCTGATGACGTCATCGCCTCGCTCGAGCGCTGGTCGCGCTACGAGCTCCCCCGTGACCTTGCCTTCATCGTCCGCGACACCATGGCGCGCTTCGGGCGCCTCGTATTGTCTGAATTCCCAGGATCCGGGGGCCGCGAACTCCTCCTTGTCTGTTCCGACCCCGAGCTTGCCTCCGAGATCGGTGCGACACGCAAGATCTCGCAGTGGCTCACGCCGGCCCGGCTGCCCCAGGGCGAGGCCGACGGCGATGGCCGGGGCACGAGCTTCCTCGTCCGGCTTGTCGACCGTGGCACGGTCAAGCGCGAGCTGCTCAGGCTCGGCTGGCCCGTCCGCGACGAGGCTCCCCTCGTGGCAGGCGATCCCCTCACGCTGAACCTGATGCCCGAGCGGCGCTCCGGCGGTCCCTTCTCCCTCCGGCACTACCAGTCCGATTCGCTGGCTGCCTTCATGGGCGGTGGCCTGCCGGGCTCGGGCTACGGGGTCATCGTCCTGCCCTGCGGCGCGGGCAAGACCATCGTGGGCATGGCCGCGATGTCCGCCATCGGCGCGAAGACCCTCATAATTACTACCAACATCGCGGCAGTCCACCAGTGGATGGACGAGCTGCTCGACAAGACCGATTTGCCGCGGGAGTCCATCGGCGAGTACACAGGCGGAGCGAAGACAGTGCGCCCCGTGACCGTCGCCACCTACCAGATCCTGACCTGGCGGCCCGACAAGGAATCCGACTTCCCCCACTTCGACCTTTTCCGGAAGGAGAAATGGGGTCTTATAATCTATGATGAAGTGCATCTCCTGCCCGCCCCGGTGTTCCGTGTCGTCGCCGAGATCCAGGCGGTTCGCCGCCTCGGGCTCACCGCCACGCTCGTGCGCGAGGACGGCCGCGAGGAGGACGTGTTCAGCCTGATAGGACCCAAACGCTACGACGTACCCTGGAAGGACCTCGAGAGGAAGGGTTTCATCGCCGAGGCATATTGCCACGAGATCCGCATACCCATGTCGGAACACGACGAGCTGCGTTATTCGGTGGCAGAGCCCAGGGAGCGCCACCGACTCGCGGCCGAGAACACGGCCAAGTTCGAGGCGGTGCGGCAACTTGTCGAGAACCATCCCGACGACCTGGTGATGGTGATCGGCCAGTTCCTCGACCAGCTCGGCAAGATGTCGAAGATCCTCGATGCGCCCCTCATCACCGGCAAGACACCCAATGCCGAGCGCGAGCGCATCTACGAGGAATTCCGGCGGGGCCGCACAAAAGTCATAGTTGTGTCTAAAGTGGCCAACTTTGCCATCGATCTTCCCGATGCTTCGGTCGCCATCCAGATGTCCGGCAGCTTCGGGTCCAGGCAGGAGGAAGCCCAGCGCCTCGGTCGCATCCTCAGGCCCAAGGCCCGGAACTCGTTCTTCTATTCCCTCGTATCGCGCTATACGGTCGAAGAGGAATTCGCATCCAACCGCCGCAAATTCCTGGCTGAACAGGGTTACCGCTACCAGATCGAGGCCTGGGAATGAGCGGGCGCGCGGCAAGGCCCCGGCGGCTTGTCGGAGAGGCTGCGCCCGAAGGCGCATGGGAAGCCCGTCTGCTTTCGATGGGGACCGGCAAGCTGCTGGCGATGGCACGCAACTATCTCGGGCCCGTCAAGACGCCCTATGACAAGCGGGAGATCGTCGGGCGCCTCGTAGGCTTCGTGAGGAGACCCGAAACGAGGGTAGCCATAGCCGGCCTCCTCGATCCCGTGGACGCCCGGCTTGTAGGAGCCCTCCTCCTCACGGGCCCCCTCCCCGAGGACGCGTTGCGCGACCTCTTCCGGGAGGATATCCGTGCCTTCGATTTCGGGCTCAGGCTTGCGAACCTTACCGATCGGCTCGTGCTCTTCGAGCAGCCCTCCATCCAGGGCTCGCACATCGCGGTAAACCCACTCCTGGCGCCCGACCTTGCGCGGCTCTGCCTGTCTGCACGGGTCATCGTGGGCGCCGTGCCGAAGGAAGGGAAGCAGCCTTCGCCACTGGCGGTACCCGCTGCGCCGGCGACTGCAGGAAAGGCCGGTCATCGTCCCCTTGGGGCCGCCCTCGCGGCCGCTTTCATCGGCCTCCTCCACCACAACCCCGCGGGTCTCAGGAAGGGTGGCATCCTTGGAAAGAAGGTCGAAGCGCGTCTTTCGGCCCTCCTTCCGGAACTCGCCGCCGACAAGGCGCGCCTCGACACGATGGTCCGCGGACTGGCGGGAACGGGAGCGCTCTCCCGCGGCGAGGGTGAAGGCGAGGAAGCCGGAGTGGACGCAGCGGCCTTCATGGCGCTGGCCGCATGCTGGGGGTCGAGGCTTCCCCTGCGACTCGCGGTGGCAGCTGCCTTCGGTGGCGCGGTAAATGACCAATTGGTCAATGCTCCCGGACCAGATGAATTCACCCGCTTCCTGGGTGCTGCCCTGTCGGCGCTTCCTGAAGGGACAGTCCTGCCGGCTGCCGGCCTGCGACGCTGGATAGGCATCGCTGCCCTCAGGGCAGGCATTGCCCGCGACCCTGCCTTGCTCGAGGCTACCCTGTCCGCACTCATCGACCTGGGCTGGCTCTCACGCGAGGGCGGCGGGAGCGTCCGCCTCGAGGGCGATCCCCGTGATAGTGCTAAATATGATGAAGTCAGGCATCGGAGGGTGTTCGTGACCGACGGATCGCACTCCCTTTCCGTGTTGCCGGAGGCTGGACTCGACGACAGGATCTTCGCGCTCCTGGTGGCGGTGCCGAAGGTCTACGGGAAGGTATGGGAGCTGGAACTCGGGCGCGATTCCATCCGCAGGGCCTTCGGAGCCGGCCTCGAGGCCGGCGAGATCGTGACCAGGCTTTCGGCCGGTTGCGGCATGCCCCTCCCGCAGAGCCTCGCCTTTTCCATCGAGTCCTGGCGTGACGAATACCGCTCGCTGCGCCTCTTCCATGGTTTCGTCCTGGTCTGCGACGAGCGGGGCAGGCGCATCGTGGAAGGCCATCCGGAACTCTCCGCGATGGTGGCGGCCCGCCTCGGTGACGGGGTCTTTGCCATCGCCGCCCGGAGCCACGACGAGATCAGGTCGCGCTTCGCCGAGGCCGGGCTCGAATTGCCCGGAGAAATACACGCCTTCGGTGCGCCCGACTCGCTGGCCGTTCCGGGCAGCGGGCCCGCAAAGGCTTCAGGGAGCCTGCCAGAGGACTTCGCCGCCATAGCCGGCTCGCTCTGGCGCGAACTGGCGGACGCGGAGGACAGGGCAGGGGAAGAGGGCGCCAGTGACGCTGGCCGCGAAAGCCAAGGCGACCTCGATCCAGCGCCGCGCCTCGAGACGCTCCGGGCCCTCCTCGTCGCCAGGGCCGAGGGCGTACCGACGGAGCTTACACGCGAGCTGTCGGAGCGGATAGAGTCGCGTCTCATCCTCGACGCTGCCCAGCTCGAGCGCGCCGACGTCAGCCTCGGTGCCATAGAGGCGGGTGGCCTCGACTATGGCGGAAAGACCCGGATCGCCGAACGTGCCCTGCGGACGCGCGGGGACCGTCTGGAAATTCGATACCAATTAAGTGGAGAGCCGCCAGTGGTCGCCATCGTGCGTCCCACGCGCCTCGAGAAGACCCCCAAGGGCATCGTCCTCGAGGGCGAGGACCTGTCGACGGGCTCCCCGCTCAGGCTCCCCCTCGGGGCAGCCAGCATGGTGCGCAGGCTGCGCGCCACACCATTCGGAGATGAACAATGAAGAGCAATCGTAACAATTCAGATGATTTTGGACACCAGGGGCAGCTCAAGCTCGCCGTGCTGGTCGATGCGGACAACACCCAGGCCTCCATCGTGGAGGGGCTCCTCGGCGAGATCGCGAAGTACGGAGTGGCCAGCGTCAAGCGCATCTACGGCGACTGGACGAGTACCAACCTCCGCTCGTGGAAGGAGAAGCTCCTTGAGTACGCCATCCAGCCGGTGCAGCAGTTTGCATACACCTCGGGCAAGAACTCCACCGACTCCGCGATGATCATCGATGCGATGGACCTTCTGTACACCGAGAACCTCGACGGATTCTGCGTCGTATCGAGTGACTCGGATTTCACGCGCCTTGCCGCCCGCCTCCGCGAGGACGGCAAGCTCGTCCTGGGCTTCGGGCAGAAGAAGACGCCCAAGCCCTTTGTCGCCGCCTGTGACAAGTTCGTCTACACGGAGATCCTGCGAGAGAACGAGGACGACAGCCACGGAGGCCGCGAGCCGAAAAAGGAAGCCGCTCCCGACATGAAGGGCGACAAGAAGATCAATACCCTGCTCAGGGCCGCGGTCGAAGACTCGGCCGATGAGTTCGGCTGGGCCTATCTCGGCGCAGTCGGCACCTACATAGCCAACCGGCTTCCGGAATTCGATTCCCGCAACTATGGCTTTCGCAAGCTCGGCGACCTCATCAAGGCCTCGGGGCTTTTCGAGATCGACGAGCGCGACAACCCCTACAACCCCGGCAAGCAGCTCTATATGCGCCTGCTCCAGAAGGGTGGCGGGCGGAGGTAGGCGGGCGGAAGAAGGGGATGGGACCCTAGTACTGCCTCACCAGCCGCGATTCGGGAACGCCCAGAAGCGCTGCGGCGCGGACGCGGTCGCCCGCGCTGCGCGAAAGGGCTTCGGCGATGTGGCGGACCTCGACCTCCCTGAGCGTGAGGAAGTGCCCCGGAGGATCTTCGTATAACAGGATCCCCTCTTCATCGGACTCGCAGCGATCGAGCTTGCTGAGAAGGGCGATGTGCTGGCGGGCCTTGGCCAGGATGGTACCTACGCGCGCCACAGAGATCGGCTTGGCCACGAAGTCGAAGGCGCCCCTGGCGATGCACTCCGACACGGTGTCGGGATTCTCGTCACCGGTCACCACGGCTATGAGGCTCTGGGGCGCCATTACCCGCACCTCATGAAGAATCGAGATGCCGGCCCTGTCTCCGAGGTCGAGGTCGAGGAGCACCAGATCAAAGCGCTGTTCCGCGAGGGCAGCGAAGAGTTCCTGGGCCGAGGCTGCCGTGTGATAGCGGTCGTCGCCCATCATCTCCACGGCACGCGTCTCGAACTCGAGGGTTGTCGGCTCGTCATCGACGAGGAGGAGCGAGAGGCTGGGATTGTCGACGTTCCCGGAATGCAAAATGCGGTTCATGCCAAGGAGTGTAGCGCAAAGATGCAGATCTCACCAGCCCAGGATTCGCTGCCTGTTCCCCTTTCCGATCCTTGCGAGTTCGTCCCGCAGCGGAAGCCCGGGATCCCTCTTTTCCCTCATCTCGATCGCGAACTGGTTCATGGAGAAATGACGGAAAAGGAGGACTCCTTCCCGGAGCACCGGTGCATCGGCGTAGGACTTTGCGAGTTCCTCCGCATAGATCCGGAAGAGTCCCCGCGGACCGAGTTCCCCGTAGCCCGAGATCCACAGTGGCACGCCCAGGGCCCCGTGCATGCGCCGCGCGATGCGCGCCATCTCCCGCTGGCTCTCCCCGAGGAGGGCCTCGAGGTCGCGCCGAATGCCGCCGCCGCGTCTTTCCGCGATCGCCAGCAACTTCCCCAGCCCGGCCGTCCGGGGCGTGTGGACCGGCGTCTTGTTTATAATTATGACATCACGCCGGAAATCGAGGCCAAGCTCGCGCCGGAACCAGCCCTCGGCGAGCTTGCCCGACTGACCGACGAGGTAGCGGCGGTTCTTTGACAATTGCTCGTTTTTCCCGGGATTGTCCGCGACCAGGACAAAGACGGGCTCGTCGGTTTCCCCTATGTCGTCGAGGGCCTCGTTGTAGACCACTGGATTCTCGATCCGGTAGTCGTCATGGCCCATTTCCTCGCGAAGCTCGTCCTGCAGGGAAGCGAGGGCGGGAACCGCCTTCTGCCATGCTCCCACCCTTGCGCGGAAGTCCTCACGAAGCTCCGCGAAAGCGGAATATGCCTTCGCCTTCACGCGTATCCCATCCAGCGCTCGAGGGCGTCGGCCACGAAGTCTTCGTCGTTCGACAGCGGGGAGACCCATTTCGCGGCCTCCTTCGCGGCAGGGACGGCATTGGCTGGCGCGCAGGAAAAGCCCGCCTCGCGGAGCATGTCGAGATCGTTCATCGCGTCGCCCATGGCGATGCAGCGCTCGAGGGGGATGCCGAGGCGGGAGGCGAGCCGGGCAAGCCCGACTCCCTTGTTGACGCCCAAGGGGAGGACCTCCATGAAGCAGGGCTTGGAAATAAGGACCTCCGCCCTGCCTCGGAAGTGCGCGGAGATCTCAGTGAGGAGCCCCGGCATGAGGGCAGGATCGCCGGGAACCACGATCTTGAGCGTACGGCGTTCAAAGTAGGGGCCAGGGTCAGCCAGGGGCAGGGTTTGCTGGCCGGTCAGGCGGCTGTCCTCGGCGGTCCACTCGCTCCATCCGTGGTGGTAGATGGCTCCGTCCTCGTAGATCTGCCAGGGGAAGCCCCTCGCCTCGATCTCGGAGACAACCTCGTAGCAGAGCGCGGTTGGCAGGCGGGTCTCGTCGAGGACCTTGTCGGTGGCGGACTCCACGATCTCTCCGCCATTGGTCGCAATGATGTAGTCGTCGGGACCGCGGAGGCCCAGGAGCTCGACGTAGCGGCGCATGCTGACGATGTTCCGCCCCGAGGCGAGGACCACCTTTGCGCCACATCGGTGGCTGCGTGCGAGGGCCTCGCGGTTGGCATCGGATATGGAAAGGTCGGTGTGGAGGAGGGTGTCGTCCAGGTCGAGGGCGACAAGGTCGAAATGCATAATTAGGCCTTTCTGGTTCCGGGTATGCCCATGTTGCTGATGTGCGCGGCGTGGTAGGCATCGTGGGTGATGCCTGGATGGGAAGCGAAACCGAGTCCGATCTCCTCTGCGAGGCTGTTGAGTTTCTTGTCGAGCGTGAAGATGCGGCAGGGCCTTGCTGCGCAGGCTGCGAGCAGTCCCGCATCGACCCAGCCGATGCCCCGGGCGGCAAGCTTCCGGGATTCAATGAAGGCCAGAATCGCCGCATCGGATGCCTGGGCGAGTTTGGGCAGGTAGCCAAGCATGGACAGGAAGGTCTTACGGTCATTGATCGAACCAAGGGCCAACTCGCCCATTACCCAGGGATGGGCGAGAACCTCGTCCACCTCCAGCAATT
Source organism: Rectinemataceae bacterium (assembly GCA_049317365.1). Taxonomy (GTDB): domain Bacteria; phylum Spirochaetota; class Spirochaetia; order Treponematales; family Rectinemataceae; genus CAIJMU01. The sequence goes on from JBMOIK010000047.1 coordinate 10,373, forward strand.
CCACAAGCTGCTGGTTGCTTTGCCTGAGGTGGTCGATCCAGACGCTTGTGTCAACGAGGATCACGGGCGCTCCGCAACGGCCCCTATGTCCTGCCGGCGTCCAGGCGCAAAGGCTTCTGGATCGCTGGCCCCGAAGGAGATCAGCCTCCTTCGGGCCTCCTGGGCGATCAGGGCCGAGAGGCCGGCCCTGACCAAATCGGAAATCCTCTCGATGCCCGACACCTCCCGTGCATGGGAGACCAAGTCATCAGAAAGTATAAGCGTACTTCTCATGAGCATAAATATGCCACATTCATATGCGACATTCAAGTGCTCCAGTGCCATTTCTTCCGATTCACTGCGTCTTTGGCGCAATTCGCGTCGCTCTACCGTGCCTCCCCCCTCCCATGGAGCGGAATTGGCGCGATTCCCGCCAGGTCGCCTATTACATTGACAAGCTCGCCATTGGCGGGGAGGACGATCTTCGCGTTGTGCTGGAGGGCTGTCTCAACGGCCTGGAGCTTTCGGAGAACCTGGGCGTTGCCCACAAAGTATTTCTCTGCAGCCTCGTTGACCAGGGCTATGGCCTGGGCCTCGCCCTCTGCCTTGAGGATCTCCGCCTGCCGGATGCCCTCGGCCTTCTTGATCTCGGCGCGCTTCTGGCCGTCTGCCATGGTCTCAGTCGCGGTCGCAAAGTCGATGGCTGCCACCTTCTCGTTTTCCGCCTTGACGACCTTGTTCATCGTCTCCTGCACATCCTTGGGCGGATCGATCTCCTTAAGCTCGGTTCGGACTACGGAAATGCCCCAGGTCTTGGTCTCGACCAGGAGGGTCCCGAGAAGCTCGGAGTTGATGCGCGAGCGCTCGGAGTTCGCGCTCTTGAGCGTCAGGGTACCGATGATGTTTCGGAGGGTGGTCCGTGCGAGGTTCACGATCTGGTTTTGATAATTGTTGACATTGTAGACGGAGGCCTTGACGCTCTCCTCGTCGGCCTTGACACGGAAGTAGACTTGGGCGTCGACCCGGGCGTTGAGATTGTCGTTGGTGATTATCTCCTGGGGTTCTGCGTTGACCATCTGCTCGGTCGTGTTGACCTGGTAGAGCTTGGCGATCACTGGTATGACCCAGTGGAAGCCCGGCTCGGCAAAGCTCCTGTACTTGCCGAGGACCTCGATGAGTCCGCGATGGGTCGGGCGGACGATGCGGATGCCGGCGAAGAAGATGAAGACCACGAGAAACACGAGGGCGTAAAGCAGACCTTCAATCATGGAGGCCTCCCTTGGGGTTGGATAGGCTGGAGTATACAGTAGCCGCGCCAATCCTGCTCATATTTCGAGAGGCTTCTTTGATATTTTGATTTCAGAGTGATATCATATAGATATCTTGATGCAGGATATTCCTGCGGGAGGTCTCCATGAACGACACCCTTGAGAAGAAAATGTGGACGATGAGCGGTTTTTTTGCGCTCCTGGTCGAAATCGGGTTTTTTGGGCTTGCGGCATGGCTGGTCGTCGCCGCCGTACCCCTAATGGAACGGAGCGGCGCACCGACTCTCGGATTCTGGCTGGCCATAGGACTCGTCCTCCTGGCTTCCCTCCTCATGGGAGGTTTTTTCATCATCCAACCCAACATGGCGAAGGCCTTCACCTTTTTTGGTGCCTATGCCGGTTCCTGCCGGGCACCCGGTTTCCATTGGACCAATCCCTTCGTGATAAGGCGCGTCGTTTCCCTCCGCGTGCGCAATTTCGCGAGCCAGACCCTCAAGGTCAACGACCAGGGTGGCAATCCCATAGAGATCGGGGCTGTCATCGTCTGGCGAGTCGTCGACTCGGCCAAGGCCCTCTTCAATGTTGACAATTATGAGAGCTTCATAACGGTGCAGGCCGAGACGGCCATACGCTACATGGCCAGCCGCTTCCCCTACGATGCGGGTCCCGAGGTGGAGTCCCTGCGCGGCAGCCAGGACGAGGTGGCGGCCGAGCTGCGCAAGCAGCTGCACACGAGGCTCGCCGGCGCCGGCATCGAGGTCGACGAGGCCCGTCTCTCCCATCTCGCCTATGCGCCGGAGATCGCCCAGGCCATGCTCCGCAAGCAGCAGGCCGGAGCCGTGATCGCCGCAAGGCGCCTCATCGTCGACGGAGCCGTCGGCATGGTGAAAATGGCCCTCACCGAACTCGAGGATCAGGGTGTGGTCACACTCGACAACGAGCGCCGCGCGGCAATGGTGAACAACCTCCTCGTGGCCCTCGTCTCCGAGTCCGAGGCCCAGCCCGTCATCAACACCGGCAGCCTTTACACCTGATCCGGTACGGGAGGCGCAGCCATGGCCGACGAGGAAAAAAAACGTTTCCTGCTCAGGCTCGACCCTGCGATCTACGCGGCCCTCGAAAAGTGGGCCGCGGACGAGCTCCGCTCCATAAACGGGGAAATCGAGTTCATCCTGAAGGAGGCGCTCAGGCGGGCCCGGCGTCTGCCGTGAGGAGGCCGACGATCTCGTCGGCCACCTCGTCCACGGTCTTGCCATTTGTGTCGAGGTGCCATTCCACATGGGAATAGGCGCTGCGACGGGCGTCCATGAGCTCGACGATGCTCTGGTAGGGATCGTCGGTCGTGAGGAGGGGCCTGCGCCGGTCATCCCTGAGCCTGTTGTGGATTTCCCTGGAATCCGCGTCGAGGCAGACCACGAGGGCATCCTTGAAATGCTCCCGGTTCGTCGGATTGACGAAGACCCCCCCTCCCGTGGAAATGACGAGGTCCTCGCGGGCGGCGAGCCTGGCGCAGAGTTCCGATTCCAGTGTCCGGAAATATGCCTCGCCATGTATCTCGAAGATCCTGGGGATGGACATCCCCTCTGCCTTTTCTATGGCCGCGTCCATGTCGATGAAATCACAGCCCAGGCGCCTGGCGACGGCCTTTCCTGTGGAGGTCTTTCCGGAACCCATGAAGCCGGTAATTACGAGGGGCGATTTTCCATGGCCATTCATCAGGGATCCTTGAGCTTGCGCTTCGCCAGAGTCCGGTGATTCTATAAGACCTCACAAAATGGCGTCAAGGCGATGGCCAGCGCTTCATGCTTGACCGCAGACAGGCCACGAAGGCACCATGATCCGTATCCGTGAATGGAGGAGCCTGGCATGAAACGCGTATCAATCGGCAGCGGCGCATCACCACTCATCTGCACAGCCCTGGTCGGGAAAACCACAGAAGCCATCCAGGGCGAACTTGCCACAGTGCTCCCAGGGGAACCGGATGTCATCGAATGGCGCGCGGATTTCTTTTCGGCCCTCTCCGATACGAAGGCAGTCATCGCAATGGCCCGCAGGATCGAGGCAGCCACCGCCGATCGGGCCTTGATCTTCACCATCAGGTCGCTGCGCGAAGGTGGCCAGCCGATCTCCCTGTCGGACCGCGAATCGATAGAGCTTGCCGCGACGATCTGTCGCGAAACTGGTTTCGACTATGTCGATTGCGAACTCAGCAACGAGGCTGTGCACATCGAATACCTGCGCGACATCGCCCATTCATGTGACACGAAGATCATCGCTTCCTATCACAATTTCGAAGGTACGCCGGAAAGGGACTTCCTCGTTGGCCGGATCCTGGCGGCGAAGGACCTCGGACTGGATGTGGCCAAGGTCGCGGTAATGCCGAAGACCGAAGAGGACATCCTGACCCTCCTCGGAGCGACACTCGAAGGCAAGCAGCGCTCGGGCCTGCCCCTGATCACGATGTCCATGGGCGGACTTGGGGCCATCAGCAGGATGGTCGGGGGTGCCTTTGGTTCAAGCCTCTCCTTCGCGGTAGGGCAGAACGCCTCGGCCCCAGGCCAGGTACCGATCGAGGAGCTCAGGACCGTGCTCGGGATTGTGGAAAGGGCGAGGGGAGTTCGCTAGGCGAGGCTGACGGGCCTCGTACCCCGCGCCTTCAGTTGTCGGGGAACAGCTGGCTTTTTACCAGGCCCATCGGCATGTCCTGGCCGGTCCAGATCCGGAAGGCCTCGGCCCCCTGCCACAAAAGCATCCCAGATCCATTGATGGCCTTGCAGCCCGCCTCTTCGGCGAACTTCAGGAAGACAGTCTTCCTCGGAATGTAGATCAGATCGGTCATCACCAGAGAGGGGCGGAGCAGTGAGGAGTCCGAGATCACACAAGCCTCCTCGTGGGGATGCATGCCCAGGGAAGTGGTGTTGGTGAAGATGTCCGCCTCGGCGATCCGTGGCGCGAGTTCCCCTTGGGAGAGCTGGATTGCCTCGACCTTGCATGCCGGGACATGTGACGCGATGAGTCCGCGGATGGACTGGGCCTTCTCGAGGCTGCGGTTGGCGATGACGATTTCGGCTGCCCCGTCGAGGGCCAGTTGCACGCACAGGCCCCGGGCTGCGCCACCTGCGCCAACTATGAGGATCCGCGTGCCCCTGATTTCCACCCCGTGGTTGCGCAGATCGTGGATAAAGCCCGTGCCGTCGGTGTTGTTGCCGATGAGCCTGCCGTCCTCGATGGTCACGGTGTTGACCGAGCCGGTCATCCGCGCGGCGGGGCTCATGTCATCGAGGAAGGGCAGGATGGCCTTCTTGAGGGGCATTGTGCAGTTGAAGCCCCTCGCGTCGAGGGCCTTGAGGGCAGCCACCGCGGCTGGAAGCTCTGCTTCGTTCGACCGGAATGCGAGGTAGACGTAGTCCAGACCCAGATGCGCGAAGGCCGCATTGTGCATCCTGGGCGAAAGGCTATGGGCCACTGGATCGCCGAGAAGGGCGATCAGCCTGGTTTTTCCTGTTATTTCCAAGGGTCTAGCTCCAGAGCCATGGTACCTGACTCATTCCTTCCGGCAGGTTGCCGGGCTGGAGTGTGGTACGGATGGCTTTGCCGAGACAAGCCATCCCGGTTCCGCATGGAAAGGATGGGCCTGTCCCTGCCTGGGCTACATGGAACCCTTGGCCCAGAAGGCCGGCCGTCTCCGGCTGGGGCAATCCCGCGAGCCGCGCGACCAGGTTCGCGATGAGCCAGAGGATGGCGATGTTGGCAATACTGAAGATCAGGGAAACCGTCACATCGCCGACCGAGACATCGGCCACGCAGAGCGTGTTGAAGATGATGGCGGGGCTCAGGACGTAGAGGATGACACCAAGAAGATGCCGGGTTTCGAGCTTCCCGCCGCGATCCAGGATGATCCCGCAGAGAACAGGCAGGCAGAGCGGGACGCTGACTTCCAGGAGGACCGGAACGACGGACTGGAACAGCTTCGACCCTCCCCATCGAGCCAGGGTTCGCTATAGCCTTGTCTGCGCTTGAAAAAGGCCCCTGCCCTGCAATTTCACCTATCGGGATGTGCTCAGTCACTGCATCAAGCCCCTCAGTCTCGCCGAAGGGATTTCCTGGATGCCAGGGCATGTTTGATCCAGGAACCCTGGCTGAGCGCCCCCCGTGATGCTTGTAATGCATCGTTGGAGTGCCGGATTGGGCATGAAGCGGCACTAGATGACCCGGCAAGGCTGTTTGATGTCGTATTCCGCAATCGTCGCTATATATAGGAAAATGGCGCTTATATTCGCCGCCTGTTAACGGCTGAGGCTTGTCCAAAAAGCCAGAGGGATATAGACTGTTCTCATGGCCCGCCTGTGGGCACATCTTATTCCAGGAGAGCTTCATGAAAAGCAAGATTCTTCTTCTCCTCCTCATTCCCGCAATCCTTCTCGCCAGCTGCGCGAAGAAGGCAGAACCCAAGGCCATGGCCATGGCATTCACTGTCGGACTCGTCACCGATGTCGGCGGTATCGATGACAAATCCTTCAACCAGGGCACCTGGGAAGGCGTCAAGGCCTTCGCTGACGAGATGAAGCTTTCCGTCGACAAGGACGTGAAATACCTCCAGTCCACCGCCGAGGCTGACTACCTCCCCAACCTCTCGGCCTTCGCCGACCAGAAGATGGATCTCATCGTCGCGCCTGGTTTCCTCTTCAACAACGCGATGCTCGAAGCTGCCACCAAGTACCCGAACCAGAAGTTCCTCATCATCGACTCCGTCGTTGCTGACAAGGACGGGAAGAACATCGCCAACGTCGCCAACGCCGTATTCGCCGCCAACGAGGGTTCCTTCCTCGCCGGCGCCGCAGCCGGCCTGAAGGCCAAGGCTGACGGCAAGAAGGTCGTCGGCTATGTCGGCGGCATGGAGTTCCCCCTCATCCAGAGCTTCCAGGCTGGCTTCGAGCAGGGCGTCGCCGCCGTGTTCCCCGAGTGCAAGATCCTCGTCGACTACGTCGGCAACTTCACTGACGCCGGCACGGGCCAGGCCCTCGCCGCCAAGCAGTTCGGAGC
>JBMOIK010000048.1:0-16637 GCA_049317365.1 Rectinemataceae bacterium
GCTCGAGCGGAATTCGCAGGCGAGGCTCTCGAGGATGATCCGGAGCACAGCTCCACGGCTTGCGGGAATGGGCTGACCGGATTCCTGGCAATACTGCCTTATTCGATCAGGAAGGTCGCCAGGCTTGGCGAAAGATTGGTCGTTGACATTGATGAAGGCTGCAGCCTCGCCGGAACTTTCAGCCAATGACACCAATTCGCCGTATTCGAGGGGCTCCCCTGCCGACTCCCAACAACGCTTGCATTCCTGGAGGAGCCACATTCCCATGATATTCTTGACCAGGAGTGTTTTTCCCTTGTAGCCGGCCTCGTTGGAGAAGCGACCGATACGTGCCGCTTCGGTAGTGATGGGTCCATCAAGCTCAGTTCCCAGGATCGACCAGGTCCCGCAATTGATGAAGGCAAAGGATCTGCCCTGCGTGGCAGGCACCGCAAGCGCGGCCGAGGCAGTGTCGTGGCTCGCGGTGAGGGCGAGGTGGATGTCCGGAGGAAGGCCCAGCTCCAGGACCATGCTGGGGGATATGGGACCGAGGAAGGTACCGGGATGAAGCACAGGCTGCATGAGCCTTTTGGGCAGGCCGAGGCGGTCGAAGACCTCTTCTTCCCATGCAAGCGATCCACAAGCAAGCAATTGCGAGGTACTGGCAATGGTTCGCTCGCAGGCTTTGATGCCCGTGAAAAAGTAGTTCAGGAGGTCTGGAATGAAAAGCAAGGCTTCTGCGGATTCGAAGAAGTCAGCATTCTGCTGCAGCGCACCTGTCATCTGGCCAACAGTATTGAACCATTCGTCCTGCACTCCGGTTTTCCGGAAGAGGAATCCGGTTCCGAGGAGCTCTTCCAGCCGTGACAACTGTCCCGTCGCGCGCGCGTCCCGATAGTGCAGCGGATTTCCGAGGAGACGCCCGCTGCTGTCCAGCAGGCCGAAATCCACACCCCAGGCATCAATTCCGATGCAGCGGAGGGAAGAGCCCGCAGGGAGGACCTGCACTGCCTTCCTGATGCCAGCCTTGATTTCATGGAAGATCCTGAGAATGTCCCAATAGAGGGTACCCTGGACTTCCACCGGTTCGTTGTCGAATCGATGGATCTCCTCGAGCTTCAGTTTCCTGGCAGAGGAGTCCCAGGTCCCCAGAATGACTCGTCCCCCGGATGCACCGAGGTCAATCGCCACGACAGAATCCATACCCCGGGTCCCAGGCACGGCTATGCGGTCAAGCCGAAGCTGCTGGCAAAAAAGGCAAGCCCACGGCGGACAAAATCCTCGGGATCCGGGCAAAGGTCTTGATAGATGCCCCGAGAGAATCCGAAGCCCGCGGGTCCCGTGTTATAGGTCTCAAACATCATTCGTGGCGAACCCTTCGCCCCTTCGAGGGCTTCGACGACGCTCGCCCAGGGAACGAGCCCTCCCCCTGGGACCCCGCGATCGTTCTCGCAGGCATGGATGCCCCAGAGGAGGGGGAGGCAGGTCCTGATCGCTCCACCGTAGTCCCGCTCTTCGGTGATCATGTGAAAGGTATCCAGGTTGACGAGGATATTACGATGCTGGGCCACGGCGATGAGTTCCATGATGCGCGTGGCTGTATTGACCAGATGGTTCCGGAATCGACTCATGGGTTCCAGGACCAGCTTCACCCCGCGCAGATCGGCGTAATCCGCCAGCGAATGGAGGTTTTCGGCCGCAGTGAGGAACTCATCCCTGTCGGGCTTCTGGTGAAGGACGTACCCAGGATGGCTGTAGATAGCTCCGCAATAGGCTGCAGCTTCCATCTCGGAGGCGCGATCGATAATGGCTTTGTGCCAGGCAAGGCCAGCCTTCCGGTCTTCGGGTTCTCCCGAAGAGATATTGCAGCGTGCCGGCCACGCGTTGCCAGGGCCCACAGTCAGCTCGATGCCAAGCGAGCGGGCATGTCTTCCCATCGCCGCATAATCGAACCCGACATCATCGCCCAGGGAAACCTCGAAAAGAAGCAGACCGAGCGAGCGAACGACGTCCAATATGCCAAGGTCCTGATCGGTGAAGTGGCTTTTCCAGAGAAACTGATGCGCACCGAACTTCGGTTTCAGGAGAAATGGGCTCATTTAGTACGTCCTTGCAGCAGGTTCGAAATCCCGGGAGCGCCGCCCGCCTTCATGCTGGGATACTCTCTCGCTGCGCGCGGTTTGGCTCATCAGGGAGTTCGGCGCGGCACAGGCGCCGCGTCAAGTAGCCCACAGTTGACCAAAGAATTCCGCCCAGGGGAGGATCTCGATACCGTCGGATGTCAGTCTCGCGGTCGGTTCGCGGCAGACAAGCACATAGCGTGACAGCATGCCTTCCTCCTTCAGGGCGCGGAGCCCGCGAAGGTCGCGGTCGTCAACCCGTGAGGTCGCCTTCACTTCAATGCCTGTGTGGTTGCCCAGGATGAAGTCAACCTCAAAGCCGCTTGTTGAACGCCAGTAATTGAGCGCGCTGCGAGGCGAGCGGTAGTCCCTCCAGGCAGCGAGTTCCATATACACGAAGTGCTCAAAGAAAGGACCAAAGTCTGCCGAACCCTCGGTCACGACGGGAAAGCCCCTCAGGGCGCGGACCACCCCGAGATCGAAGAAGTAGAACTTCGCACGCTCGATAGCCTTGCGTTTTACCGATTTTGTCCACGCGTGGACCTCCTCCCCGAGCAAGGTCTCTTGCAGGATGTTGAACCAGGATTGCACGGTCTGGCGGGCGAGACCCGCATCGGAGGCAACGGAAGAAAAGACCAGCTCCTGCGCATTGCAGACTGTCGCTGCGGTAAGGAAGCGGGAAAAGTCGGGGATATTGCGGGCAAAGCCCTCTGCTGCGATCTCCTCAGTGAGGTAGCGGCCCACGTAGGAATCCAGCGCATCCTCGGGGTCGTCGGCAAGGTAGTGGGAGGGGATAAGACCCGAGCGAAACGCGTGAAGCAAATCAAAGTCCGAGCCCAGCTCGTACCAGGTTAGCGGCCTCATCACACGGTCGCGGCCTCGGCCTCCCAAGAGATTGTTCCCGCTTTGATGAAGCTTCCCTGCGCTCGAACCGGTCAGGAGGAAGCGGAGTCCCTCTTCCTCAATCAGAAGCTGCACCTCGTCGAGCAAGGCAGGACACTTCTGGATTTCGTCGATGCAGACTACACGATCCTGATACTTCCGGGCGGCAAGTTCCTGCCGTAGCAGCGTGGGATCAGCGAGCAAGCGACGCAGAAGCCCCTGATCGAGGAGGTTGTAGCTGCGATCCACAACGCCGGCGAGTTGCTGCCGCAGGTAGGAGGACTTGCCAGTCTGCCGAGGGCCAAAGAGCAGGACCGTATTTTTCTCCAGAAGAGAAACCAGCTCCAGCGCCCGGGTGATGTAGCGTTCCATGAATACTGCCCTCTGTTATGGCGTATATCATGAATGCCGCCATCTTGCATAGCCCGAATCCCTCAGCCCCAGCCCTCTCTCACTACTGCCTGGACATACTCGGCCGTGCGGGCCTTCCTCCCTGAGGCGACGAGGCTCTCGTCCTCGGGCAGGCGGACCTCGTCGGGGGTAATCGCGAAGAGTATCTGGCCCTTATGGACGACGCTGCCATCGCCCCCCTTCATCAGTATGCTGTCTATCGTCCCGGAGAAGGGCGCCGGGATCTTGTTGAACATCTTCATGGCTTCGATGATGTAGAGGCTCTGGCCCTTGTCGAAGTGCATGCCTTCGGTGACGAAGGGAGGCAGTCCCGGAGCCTCCTGACCATAGTACATGCCGCCGACGGCTGCGACGATCTCGTTGACGCGGGCCAGGGGAGGGGGCGCGAGGGCGCGGCGCATCCTGGCCTGCACAGCGGGATCGGCTAACCTGTCCGGGATGGCGATCTCCAGGTCCTCGCCTACGCGAAGGTCCCAGAAACCCACCCTCTGACCCACCAGGAAGAGCATGCTGAGGGCTTCGAGGCCGGCCTCGTAACCATAGTGGGCCGATCGGATGGCGTCCCACTCGGTCTCCGAGTAGTCGCCCTGGACTTCCTCGCGGGCAAGTATCAGCTCGAGCCTGTCGTACTCTTCGCGTTCGAGACCGAAGTGCTCGCGGAGGCTGCGGTAGAAGGAGAGGGCCTCGCTGAGAAGCTCGTGGTCGTGGCTCCAGATGAGGTCGGCCGCAGGCTTGTGGGGACGGGCTGCCATGTGGAGGAAGATGTAGGTTTCGCTGAGGACGCCTAAAGGATTCCTGATCCAGACGACCTTTCCGCCCTCGAAGCGGAAGTTCTTGGTGTTCATGCTGAGCCAGCCGGACAGGAGGTGGGGATCGAAGAGGAGGCGCTCCATGGGGCGGAGGACGAGGGTCTGTTTGCGGTCGAAGACCTGCGACATGGTCTTGCCCGCATGCTGGTTGCCGGGCATATCAGTCTCGATCTTCCGGACGTATCTGGCCTTGAGGAGGTCCCAGGCGTGATAGGGATCGACGAGGGCCCCCTCCTCCTTCAATGCGCCGACGATAGCCAGGTAGGGAAGGACAAAGCGCGTCGTGGGCTTGGCCCAGACATTGCGCCCGAGGAACCAGTGCACAAGGCCTATGTGGAAGCCGAGGTTGGTCGCAAGTCCTGGGCCGTCGATCGTCGTACTTATGAGGACTTCGGCCAGGGCGGCGAAACTTGCCTTCCGGCCCTCGCCGGCGGTGAGGAGGAGGGCGATGTTGGAGTCGTAGGCGCCCGCGACGTAGTAGCGCATGAAGTGTCCGGTATCGGGATTGAACATGCCGATACCCTGGTCGTCGCGGATCTCCCCTGCAATGGGCTTGGACCAGTAGCGGATGGTCCCTCCGGCGTGGGGCGCAAGGGAGGCATCGGTCGCGTTGAGCCTGGCCTCGACTGCAGCACCGAAACGGGGAATCCGCGCAGGTTTTGGCAGGCGCGAGCCGTGTCGGGCGAGGAGGGTCATCGCCTCGACGAGGGACTCCACCGTGAAGGAGTCCGCAGCATCCCCGGGATTGGTGAAGCGGAGGGCGTAGCAGAGCTCCGTGACACGGTGCTCCACCTGGATCCTCGTGTTTACCTCCATGAAATAGTGCTTCTCTCCATCGACGATGCACTCGAAGGTCGAGACGGAATCGAGGCCGACTGCCTGGCCGAAGCGCTCGGCATCGGACTCCATGCGCTCGAGGACGGCAAGGTCAGCTTCGAGGACCGAAGCTTCCACTTCCCTGCCTGCCGCCCTCGCGTCAGCGATGGCGGCCGCCAGGCCCTCCCTCGTGACGGAGACCTCGAGGAGCTTCTGTTCGTGCATCTGGAGCGAGCAGTCGCGGCCCCCGAGGGCGAGGCACCAGCTGCCGTTCCCAATGAGCTGTATCTCGTTGTGCCGCGTCCGCTCGACGTTCAGCTCGAGGAGGACATTCTTGTTGTCGCCCACCCCGGTGGCCTTGACCTCGGAGAGGGCTTCGCGCAGGGCAGCAGGGGCCTCGGCGGCCGCCAGGGCGATGGCGGCGGCATCGGGGCGGCCTGCTCCCGGGAGACTGGCCTCCTGGCGACTGGGCCCGAGGAGGGATGCGCCCAGGATACGCTGCCCCTTTCCACCGCCGCCCCCGATGGCCTTGATGCGCACGCGGCTTCCAGGATGGGCATGGAAGAGGGCGGCCACCTCGACCCGGGCCTGCTCTCCGAGTTCCTCGATGCTACAGAGGTCGAGCCCACGGGCGTAGGAAGCCTGGAGGAGCATTTCAGATAGCTCTGGCAGGGCGATGCCCCCTTCGGCGAAGACCGCAGCTTCAAGGGGAAGACCATGCTTTTCTGCGCAGGCCCTGAGCGCAGCCCGGTCAGGGCAGGTGGCCAGAAGGGTCCTTGCGGAAAGGTCGTCCACCCCCGGGGTCACGCTCACACCCACCGCGAGGGCAGTGCGCTTGGCCTCGTCCTTCTTGCCGGCGCGGGCCTGCACCGAGGACTTCGGACCTATGAAGAGGAGCCGGGCCCCCTCGATCGCCGCCACGAATTCCTCGTCCTCTGCCATGAAGCCGTAGCCGGCGAAGATGGAATCGTAGCCGTTCTCGAGGGCGATGCGGATGATCTGGTCGATCCTCTCGACGCGCTCCTCCCTGCTGGCGCCCGTATAGTCAGGCACGCGGTGCACACGCTCGGAGTCGGTGAGGGAGCGGAGCTCGGGAGCGAGGGCGCGGGGGTAGACGATGGAATCCTTCTCGGACAGGAGGATGCCGAAGCGCGTGATCCCCATCCCGGAGAAGACGTCCATCGCCTCCTTGCGCACCGGACCGCGGCAGACGATGAGGGGACGGAGCTCCTCGCAGGAGAAGGACCGGACCCAGGCGGAGCCCTCGGCTGCCGATTCAGTACTAGTTACCATGAGTGCCCCGATTCGGCGCCCGGCGGGCGGACGCGCTTCCTGTGATCCATTTTCAGTGGAATTCGCGCTGGACGCCCGCGAAGGGCGAGGGATGGTAGTGCCTGAGGAGGAAGGCCATGTTCTCGCCCAGGACCCGCCGGAGGTCGGTCGGCATGACCAAGGATGAGATGGAGCCGAGGCTCAGGGCCTCCCTGGGGTTCATGAGTTCCTTCTCGTAGCGGAGGTTGAGCTCGGCTTCCTTGCTTTTAAGCCAGTCGGCGGCCTCGCGCGTGGCATCGGCTTTGGCGTCGGCCCTCGCCGCGTCCTCGGCGCTCCCCGCCGCAGTGTTTCCGGCTTCGAGGCGCTCCTGGATGCCCTTCCGCACCCGCTCAGGCATGGAGGCTCGGAGCTTCCGGAGTTCGTCCTTGTAGACATATTCCTTGCCGGCCGTCCCCATGACGGCCAGGCGGGCGGTGGGAAGGGCCAGGACGAGGTCGGCCCCGGTGGGGTAGTTGTTGAAGGCGGCATAGGCCCCACCGTAGGCATTCCTCAGTATGAGAAGGATCCTGGGCGTGCGGATGTCGATGATGGAGTCGAGCATGGCCCGGCCGTGCTGGACGATGCCCCGCGTCTCCTGCTCGCGGCCGGGGAGGAATCCCGTCGCGTCCTCCATGAAGATCATGGGGATGTTGTAGAGGTTGCAGAAGCGGTTGAAGCGGGCCACCTTGAGGGCCGCGTCGACGTCGATCTGCCCCGAGGCCACGGCGCTGTTGTTGGCCACAAAGCCGACGACATGGCCGCCCAGGCGACCGAAGGCTGTCACGATGTTCCGGGCCCGGTCGCGCTGCAACTCGAAGTAGTCGCCATGGTCGCAGACCTGCTGGATCACGATGGTCACGTCGAAGGGCGTGTTGAAGCCGGTCGGAGAGTTGAAGGCCTTCTTGAGAAGGGTGTTGATCTCCCAGGTCTTGCGGTCCAAAGGATCGCTGGTCGGCTGGTAGGGCGCCATAGCCGAGTTGTTGTCGGGTATGTAGTTGAGGAGCTGGATGGCTGCGCGGAGGGTGGAAACCTCGTCATCGGTGGTGAGATCCGCTACTCCCGACAGGCCGTGTACGCCCGGTCCGCCGAGGTCTTCGGGGCTCACATCCTCGCCTATGACCGACTTGACCACCCCAGGACCGGTGAGGCCGAAGAAAGTGTCCTTCGGCTGGATGATGAAGCTGCCCTGCCTGGGCAGGTAGGAGCCACCACCTGCGTTGAAGCCGAACATGCACATGATGCTGGGAACTACGCCAGAGATTTCCCTCATGGCGGTAAAGGCTTCCGCGTAGCCGTCGAGGCCGCCGACGCCGGCGGGAACATAGGCTCCCCCCGAGTCGTTCATGCCGATGAGTGGAATGCCCTTTTCTCCCGCCATCCGGAAGAGCCGGGCGAGCTTGCTCCCGTTGGTCGCATCCATGGAACCGGCGCGCACGGTGAAGTCGTGGCCATAGAGGGCTACGTCGCGCTTGCCCATGCTGAGGATGCCAGTGACCAGGGAGGCCCCGTCGAGGTTCTTGCCCCAGTTCTGGAAGAGGATGGTGGGCTCGCGGTCGGTGAGCACCCGGATCCTCTCCCAGACAGTCATGCGCTTCTTGAGGTGCTGGCGCTCGATCTGGTCGATGGGAACCGAGTGGACGGGACGCTGGATGAGGTCGTAGCCCTCCTGCATCGCCTCCTCATAGGGGCCGGTGGCCCGGGCTATCTCGAAGGGAATGTTGAACTCGACCTTCTTCTGGGCCTTGAAGGGGTTTTTCAGCGTGGGCAGGATGGCTTTTCGGGACATCGGGTCACTCCCCTGAGGTTCCGGCAGCTGCCGCCTTGATCAGGATGAACTCCACGCGGCGGTTCTTCCAGCGGTTGACCGCGTCCTTGAAGTCCACGACAGGCCTGCCCGAACCCATGCCCAGGACCGAGAGCCGCTTGGCATCGACGCCGGCGGCGACGAGCATCTTCCGCACGAGCTCCGCGCGGTCTGTGGACAGGGGGAGGAGTTCGCCCTTTTCCTCGGCGTCCACCTTCGCGGCCGAGTAACCGTAGATCTTGCCGATGGAGTTGGCGTGCCCCTCGATGGCGATGCCGTAGCCCCTGAACTTGTTGAGTATCTCGGCGATGCGTGCGATGACCCTCGAGTTCTTGTCCACCGTAGCCGCGTCGAGTCCGTTGAAGTCTGCGGCGTTGGCCCTGAACACGATGGAGGGCACCTTGATCTTGAGCCTGTCCGCCTCGCGGATGACCAGGACGTCGACGGCGACCTTGCCGTTGAGTTCCGAGCGGTTCCCGTAGACATCGGCTATCCCGAAGCGGAGGTTGTAGTCGGTGGCCGATTCGACCGTCTCGCCCTTGGTGGATTTTCCGTCCCAGGTGATGACGCCGGCGGGTACGCCCTTCCCCGACCAGGAGGCGAAGAGCCTTTCCCTTGGCTTGGATCCCGGCGTCTCCTCGACGGAGACCTCGTTGATGTCGAGCTTCCAGGCCGTCAGCTCGCTCTTGTCCTTTACCGCGATCTTCATCGTCAATTCGTCGTCCACGCCGTCGTTGTCGGGGCTGAAGAAGTCGGGCGAGAGCCCGAGTTCCACCGCCGGAGGGGTAATGTCGACGATGACGGTTCCGGTCTTCGACTCGACACGGTCGCCCTTTGTGTAGTCAATGCGAAAGAGCCCCGTGTAGGCGCCTTCGACGACCTGGCCGTCGGAGTTCTTGCCATTCCAGGACAGCCGCGAGGGGACGTCCGAATCGGCACCGGAGAAGGAGACGCGTTCGATGCCGGCGCTGTCCAGGATGGAAAAACGCCACTCGGAGACACCGTCCCGGAGGTTGACCAGGAGGGAGAAGGAAACGTCGTCCATGACCCCGTCGTTGTTGGGGGAGAGGCCGGCAGCCGAGGCCGTGACAAAGACCTGGGCCTGACGGGCGTCGACTGCAATGGAGGGAATGACAACCCGGGTCGCGTTGCCCGCCGAGTCGGTCGAGGAGACTTCGTAGCGATAGATTCCGTCAGCCACCCTGTTGCCAGCCGAGTCGGTGGCGTCCCAGACCAAGTCCTCGACCTGTCCCTTCCAGGACCAGCTTCGCAGCGCATTGCCCTTGGAGTCGAGGAGGCGTCCCTCCCAGTCATCTCCGGGTACGGCCCTCTGCACGATCTTCGAGGTCCGGTGGCGGCTCTCCGGGTTCGGTGAGAAAAGGAGGGGGGAGGCAGAGGCGCCCAGGGCAGGGGAGACCGTGTCGAGGAGGATGGGGAGGGTCTGGGCCTCGGCGATATCGTCGTTGGCCCAGCTCACCTCGAGAATGGCCACATAGCGCCCTTCGGGAGCCTTCAAACCGTCATCCCGGTCGCCGATCCAGGTAAAGGCAGGCAGGATCGAGGTTGTTCCCGACCAGGTCCTGACCGAGTGGGTGCGGTCTGCCTGCTGGCCTGATTCAGGCGCCGGGTAGATGGCAAGCTTCCAGCCCTTCACGCGGTTGATGCCGGGGACGGTGTCGGTCAGGGCGAGCAGGTCCTTGATGCCGTCGCCATTGGGCGAGAAGGCCCTGAGGTCGGATCCGAGCCGCGCAGTCTTCTTTTCGGTATCGAGGGCCACCGGGAAGACAGGTGACTGGTAGGAGTTGCCGGCGCGGTCCTGGGACCGGAGGCGGTAGAAATAGCTGCCATCGAGAACCGGCGCGCCATCGTCGTTCGTGCCGTCCCAGGCGAGGGAGGCTTCGGGCCTATCCTTCCAGCTCCAGCTGCGTTGCACGCTGCCATCGGCGGCCAGGATTTCAGCTGCCCAGCGCTGCTCCTCGCTCCCGCTCTGGGTGAAGGTGACGTGGCTCTGCGCTTCCTTGCCGGCGGGATTGAAGGCGCTCCGGTCGGCCGTCACCGTCGCCACCGGGGCGGTCACGTCGAGGACAAAGCTGGGAGAGGTGGCGACCGGGTGGTTGCCGTTTGTGTACATGATGGTCAGGCGGGCCTTGTAGAGGCCCTCGACAAGCGACGCTGCGGCGGACAGTCCGTTCCAGACATAGGTCTCGGGGATGCTGTCGCGGCTGCCGGAAACCGACAGGGACTCGGCTCCTGAAGCGTCGAGGATGTTCAGGGTCCAGTTGGAGATGCCATCCCGAACGCCCTGGTCGTGGTCGAGGGCGAAGGTGATGGTGTCGAAGACTCCGTCGCCATTGGGCGAGAGTCCGGGAGCCGAGGCAGTGACGGAAACCTGGGGTTTTCTCGCATCGACGCGGATGGCTGAAACCTGGGCGCGGCCGGCGTTGCCCGCCTCGTCGGTCGAGACGATCTCGTAGCGGTAACTGCCATTGACAACCGTATTGCCCGAGTCGTCGCTCCCGTCCCAGACCAGGCTCTCCACCTGGCCCTTCCAGGACCAGGTCCTCACCGGGTTGCCCGAGGTACTGAGGAGGCGGGCTTCCCAATTGTCCCCGGGTACGGCCTTTTGCGAGATCGTGGTTGTCTTCTGGAGGCTGTCTTCGTTCGGTGCGAAGTCCAGGGGGGAGGCGGAGACCGAAATCGAGGGGGCTACCGTGTCGAGGAGGATGGGGAGGGTCTGGGCTTCGACGGCATCGTCATTGGCCCAACGCACTTCGAGGAGGGCTACATAACGCCCGTCCTGGGCCTTGGAACCATCATTCCTGGTCCCTGTCCAGGAAAAGCCCTGGGGTATCACATTCGTGCCAGACCAGGACTTGAGCAGCTTGCTGCGGTCCAGCAGCTGGCCAGCTTCGGGAGCTGGATACAGGCCCAGCTTCCAGCCCTTCACGCGGTCAAGGGCCTGCACGGTGTCCCCGAGGGCCAGGACATCCTTGATGCCGTCGCCGTTGGGCGAGAAGGCCCTGAGATCCGTGACAAGCCGGGCGGTCTTCTTTTCGGTGTCGAGGGCCACCGGGATTTCGGGCGACTGGTAGCGGTTGCCCGCACGGTCCTTCGAGCGGAGGCGGTAGCTGTAGTCGCCATCGGGGACAGCGGCTCCGGCGTCGTCGCTACCGTCCCAGGCGAGGACAGGCTCGGGTTTCTGGTTCCAGTTCCAGCTCCGGCTCACCGTACCGTCGACAGCCAGGATCTCCCCGGTCCACAGCTCTTCCTCGCTGCCGGTCTGCGTGAAGTTGATGCGGTTCTGGCCCTCGCTCCCCGCGGAGTTGAAGGCGATGCGGTCGGCCCTCACCGAGGCTACAGGAGCAGTCACGTCAAGGACAAAGCTCGGCGAGAGGGCCACCGGGCCGAAGCCGTTCTGGTAGTTGGCCGCAAGGCGGGCCTGGTAGCTACCCTCGGGGAGGGCCTTCCCATCGAGGCCCCTGCCGTCGAAGAGGAAGCGTTCGGGAATGGCAGCGGGATTGACGGAGCCTAGGCTGAAGACCTCGCGGCGGGCCTTGTCGAGGATGGAGATTTTCCACGACACGAGGCCCGTGCGGACCGGTACGCTCGGCCGGAGTCCCAGGCTGTCCTGTACCCTGTCACCGTTGGGGCTGAACACGCTGGCGTCGATCATGATGTTGACGGGCGGCTGCTGGGTGTTCACCACCACGTTCTCGAGCCGCTTCATGAAGGGATTGGCTGCCCTGTCCGTCGAGGCCAGCGAAAAGGAATAGACTCCGTCAGGAACAACCGTGCCCACATCGCTCTTGCCGTCCCAGATGAAATCGGAGGGTCCCGCATTCTTGTACAGGGCGGTGCGCACCGCGGTGCCGGCCGCATTCAGGACCTTGAGGGTCCAGAGGTCCTCGACCGAACCCTGCTGCTTGAGGGTGATCGTGTCCTTGCTGCCGTCGCCGTCAGGGCTGAAGATCATCACCCCATCGGATACCGCGAGCTCGGCCAGGGGCGGCGTGGTGTCCACCGTGACGGGGAAGGGCCCCACCTCGCTCCTGTTGTCGTTGTCGTCGATCGCGGAAATCCGCACTTCGTAGTCGCCGTCGGGCACCCGCTCGCCACCGTCGCCAAAGCCATTCCAGCTGAGCTTTTCCGGCACAGGAAGGCCGGTCTTGACGTAGAGGAGGCGGTTCCAGAGCCCCGTGAAACCCTCGTTTTCCGGCCTGCTCTCCTTGTTGGCGATGGTCCGGACCGGAGCCGCCTGGCCGCTCGGGGAAATGACCATCTGGTAGGAGGCGATGTAGCGCTGGTCAACGATGCGGATGGGGATGTCGAGGATGTCGAGCTTGCCATCGGCGTTGGGGGACAGGTACCAGGGACCCCAGTCTGTCGTCGGGAACTGGGCGCTGATGTCGGGGCCCTTCTGGTCAACTACTCCCAGGGGCAGGGTGAGGCCCGTCGAGATGCTGTAGACGGAGCCGTAGAGGGGCGTGACTGCCAGGGCTGGCCTGAGCTCGCTCTTGTCCCAGCCCTGCTGTGCCATAAAGGAATCATCCTTCAAGCCCGAGAGCGGGAAGGTCCCCATGAAGGCGAGGGAGGGAAGGAGGTTCTTTTTCGCTCCGCCCGCGAGCTCCCGCACCGAGGGGAAGCCCCAACCCAGCCTGAGGGTCAGCATGTCCCGGTACACGAGACTCCCCGAAAGCCCCAGTCCGAGGTCTATGAAGGAGGGCAGCGACAGGTCCAGGCCCGCGCCGACCTTGAGCTCGTCGCTCCGGATAAAAAGCGTGCGCGCCCCGCCGGAGAGCGTGAAGGGAGCCTGCACGGCCCAGGTGGAGGCAGCGGTCGAGTAGCCCTTGCCGATGTTTGCCAGCACTGCCCCGTAGCGGAAGTCCTTGAGAAAGGCGATGTCGCCCAACTTGTGGATGAGTCCGAGGTTGAGGCACAGGCCAAAGCCATAGTCCTGGTTCCAGCCAAAGCTTGTGTCCAGGGACGCGCCGACCAGGAGGTTCGGGAAGAGGTCCTTTGAAATGCCTCCGCGAAGCTGGGCAAGGGTGCCTAAGGGAAGATCGGTCATCGAGCCGGGAGTGGAGACAAAGGAAAGGCCGCCGTTCCAGACGCCGTAGGGCTGGGGAAGGTCAAAGCCGAGGTTGATCGCCGTGCCAATGCCCTGGATGCCGAAATCGCTTAAAAGGCCGTAGCCGATATCGAGGACGGGGCGCTGCTGGCCCCCCGAGGCGGCCGGGTTGAAGCGATCGGCCCAGGGTGCGTCGAGGAAGGTAGCCGAGGGACCCGAGCCGGCCGGAATGGGCGCACCGAGGAGGGGAAGAAGGTAGCTGCCAGCAGGGGGATCGCTCGCGGCGAGTGACGAGCTTGCCAGTACGCCGACCAAGGCCGCGATCGCGAGGGGCTGTAGTTTCCGCATTCCGAAGTCCTCACTGGAGTGATGTCGTGTAACTCATGACCGGAGTGTCCAGCTACGTACACGCTGGGAATATACCACAATTATGCTGTCGAAAGTCGCCTCTAATCGAAGCGATAGGTAAAGCTCCCGGTTACTGCCTCGCGCGTCGCGTTGAAATAGGAGCCCTTCCGGAATGCATAATCCACGGCCTCGTCGATGTCCCCGTAGCCTGAGGAGGAAACCAGTTCGAGCTTGTCGAGGCGGGGCTTGCCCGAACCGTCGGCGGCAGCCACGGTAAAGCGCAGGGTCACCGCCTTCGGGCGGGGATTGCGGGACTTGAAATCGGCGGTGGAAGCGTCGTAGCCCGCGTCCTCGAGGAGGGTCCAGAGCTCTTCGCGGTTGGCCAGGGGCACATTTCCGGAGATGCGCCAGCCGCCCTCGATCCGGGAATAGAACTTCATGAAAACCCTGCGCCGCTCGGCGGTCGAAAAGCCCGGAAGGTCGCGGAGCTTGTCCGGCAGGGATTCATCGACCACGAGGGGAAGAGGAAGGAAGAGGTAGACCGGAACGTAGAGGTTGCGGCCAGCCTTCCCCGCCTCGGCACCGAAGACCGTGTCCGCGGAGTTGCCCTTTTCCGAGCTGCGGTAGGTCTGGTTGGGGGTGGCTGCCGGACTGCCGCTGGTGACGGCCACGGCGGAGGAGGTGAAGGTCTGGTTAGGCGTTGCTTCAGTCGTGGGACGGGCAGAGGAAACAGCTGGAGGGGGCGGCATGGCTTCGCGGCTCGGCGCGCTGGCTTTGGGCCTTGCCTGCGGCTTTACCGGTGGGGTTAGCGGAGGCGGAGGGCTGGGCAGGGCGGAAGCCTTGGGAGCAGGCGGTTCCGGTAGGCCCGGGGGAGGCGTGGCAGCCTCGATTTCAGGCCCAGGCGCCGGGGATGCGGCTAGGGCGGTCGTGCCGTCCTCCAGGGTCACGTAGATCGTGCTGGGCACACGGTCGAGGACATTGGGCTTGAGGAGACCGAACACGAAGAGGGCAGCCAAAAGGAGGCTGTAAAAAATCAGCGAGGCGAGCCAGCCTAGAAGACCGCGCTTCCTGTCAGCAGCACGGAGAAAGGCCTCGCGCGCGGTAGGACCCGGCGCAAGGGGAGACGGGGACGGCACCGCAGGCCGGAGCGTCACGGCTTTCCGGCTCCTGTCGTGCCACTGGCCGGGCTGGCACCTGCCCCGCCCCGGGCCGTTGAGGTCGCGAGTCCGACCGAGTCGATGCCGTTGCGGCGCAGGGCATCCATGGCCGACACGACAAGCTGATATTCAGCGACCGAGGGAGCTTCCAGGAGGGCCCTGATCGGCGCGTCGGCAGTCCCGGCCCTGTGGATGATGGCCGCCTGGGCAACAGCCGCCTCGAGTCCCAGAAGATCGACCCTCTCGCCATCGACGTAGATCTCGTCAGCGGAGACCGCCACGATGCGGATCTCGCCCAGGGGCACAGGCATCGCCGTGGAGGAACCCGGGAGGGCGAGGGAAATGCCGGGGGCTGTCCTGAAGGTCGTCGTGATCATGAAAAAGATGGTGATCATCATGATGACGTCGATCAAGGGAGTCATGTCGATGGAAGCGCGCGGCACCAGGCGCCTTTGAAACCTCATGATCCTGCCTTGATGTCAGCGAAGAAGGAGGGCGAGGCTGCCTTGGGGGGGCGGACCTTCCCCGAGTTGATCATGAGGATGAGGGCATTCACCTGGTTCTCGAGCTTGATGATCATGTTGTTGGCCTTGCCCACGAGGTAGTTGTAAAAGGATACCGAAGGAACGGCGACGACGATTCCACCCACCGTCGTGATGAGGGCCTCGGCCACGCCATTGGCCAGCACCGAAGGATCGCTCACCGCACCGAACTGCCCGAGTACGCCAAAGGCCTTCATCACGCCCGTCACCGTCCCGAGGAGGCCCAGGAGGGGAGAGATGCTCGCGATTGTCCCGATGACCTGGATGTTCTTCTCCAGGCGGGGGACTTCCTGGGCTGCGGCGTCCTTGAGGACCTCTTTCTGGACGCTTTCGGGATAGTCGCGGTGCTCGATGCCCACCTTCATGAGCCCCGACAGGGGCGAGAGGTTGGTGTCACAGATGGCGAGGGCCTCGTCGTAGTGACCCTTTTCGAGGGAGACCTTGATCCTCCGATAGAGGACATCCTCGTCCACCGAGATCCGGCGGAAATACAGGAGGCGCTCCACGACAACGGCAACCACCACGACCGCCAAGGCCATGATCACCCAAAGAACAACGCCGCCCTTGACCACAAAGTCGAGCATGATGCCTCCCACGGGTTCACAGCCCCGCCCAACCTGACGATACCGGGTCTGGGCGAATCAGGCAAGGCAGTGAGCAGCTCGCATGGTCCTCAACGAGGGGCTTCGAGCAGACGGTCATAGTGGCGACACGAAAGTTTCGTCAGCTGCTTATCCTGGATCTCGGGCACAAGGAACCGATCATCCTTCCCCCTGCACTGCCACTTCTTCACGGACGGCCGGGGCGACAACCCGGAACCCGACGTAGTAGTACCTGTAGTTCGTGTAGTTGAAGTTCCGATTGGAGACGGTGCAATAGTCGGCGGCACTGCCCCAGCTGCCGCCGCGCAAGACGCGATAGGGCCCTGAGGTTGCTCCGAGGGGGTCCACTTCCGCCTTCGTCGGATAGTCCCCAAACCAGTCGTAGCACCATTCCCATACATTCCCGCTCATGTCCACGAGCCCAAGCCCATTGGCCTTGAGCTGGCCGAAGGGGTGGGTCCACTGGTCAGAGTTCCCATAAAACCAGGCTGCCTCACCCAAGGACGCTGAGCCTGAGTAGAGCGTCTCATCGGCTGTAGCTCCGCCACGCGCAGCGTACTCCCACTCCGAGTATGCAGCCGACAGACAGAAAACGGGAGGCGACATGCAAAGCACGGAAGGGAAAGGAATTACTGACACGTCCACAGCCCCGGAGGGAGCCCAAAATGCCCCGAGTGAGACATTGCGTGAGAAAATGCCGAGGGTGTATGCTTCGAGGGCGAGGATACGGTTGTGACATTCAGCGGCAAGCCCTTCTCCGTCCATAAGCGGAAATTCAAGCACTGCAT
>JBMOIK010000049.1:0-16405 GCA_049317365.1 Rectinemataceae bacterium
CGTGGAAGAGTCCGATGAGGAGGTCGGGATGCTCGTTCTTCTGGATGATCGGCACCCATTTCTGGGCAGTCTCGACCATGTCGACGAATTTCATGCCAGTCCAGAACTGGGGAGGAAGCCAGTCGGGGATCTTCGGCGTGATCATGCCCAGGATGACGATCTTGACCCCTTGGCGCCAGATGACAGAGTAGGGGGTGAAGTAGGGATTGCCATCGGCCTTGACGGCATTGGCGCAGAGGACGGGCGCCCTGATCTCGTCGAAGAGCTTGTCGTAGACGGGGTGGCCCGCCTCGATGTCGTGGTTACCCACGCCGACCGCGTCGTACTTGAGGTAATTGATCGCTTCAGACCAGATGTGGGGTTCTCCAGTCTTCACGAAGTTGTAGAAATAGACGGGGGGCTGGCCCTGGAGGGAGTCTCCGTTGTCCAATAGGATGGTTTCTCGCGTGGAGTCCTTCCGCAACAGCCCTACATAGGTGGCTACCTGGGCCAGGGAGGCTGCCGCGGGTTTCGCGGTGATGAAGTTGTAGGGGAAGATCGAGCCATGGAGGTCGGTTGTCTCCACGATGCTGATGTTGAGCGGCTTGTCGGCGAAGGCCGTGGTCGGATCGACCGCTGCCTGGGCCGAGCTGTAGGCGATGGTCGCGAGGGCGAGAATGGCCGCCGCCACGATTCTGGAAATCCGCATGGAATCCCTCCTTGTGGGCACTGTGCCGGAATGGTTCCGAGTGAACTCACTGCCGGCTACTTTCAATGGATGCACAGTCGACTCTAGCACTCAATCCCCTTCGCCGGAAGGCCGGATCCCCAGGGACTTGAGCGTGGCTGCAGCCCGGTCCCGCTCGCGCGAGAGCCCGAGCTCGTCATAGGTGTCATGGAGATTGAACCAGGCTTCCCCGTGTTTCGCTTCGATGGAGATCGCCTTTTCGAAGGCCCTGCGGGCCTCCCCGTAGCTGCCACGCCGGAAGTGGACGACGCCCAGGTCGTTCCATGCCTCCGCCGAAAGCGGCTCGAGGGCGAGGGCCGCGTCATAGCTCGCGACGGCCAGGTCCCAGTCGTCCGATTCGTAGGCGACAAGGCCCATCGCAAGGAGGAGGTCCGCGGATTCTCCCTCGATCCGGAGCACCGACTCGAGGTCAAAGCGTGCCTCGTCGAGCCGACCTGCCCTGCGCAGGGCCTCCCCCCGGTTGTAGAGGAGGTCAGGCTCGTCGGGAGCAAGAGCGAGGGCCTCCGTGAAGGCGGCTATCGCCTCCTCGTAACGGCCCTTGTCCGTGAGATGGCGGCCCCTTTCGTCGAGCTGGCGGACTGCGGGGCCGCCATGGTCTGATTTCAGTGGCTCATCGGGGCTCATGGGATTGTCCGGTTCATGCAGGTCTCCATGTAGAAGGATGCGGCCCCGTCCTCGGGGACGATGTCGCGGACTCGTTTGAAATAGTACATGGCTCCCGCGAAATCCCGCTGGTAGTAGGCCAGCATGCCCTGCTCGAAGAAGGTATTGGCCTTGATCTTCCGCTCGAAGAGCGAGGCTTCGATGCCGTCAAAGATCTCGAAGACCGAGACCGGGTCGGCCTTTCCCTTCACCTTCACCTTCCCGATGAAGCGGAAGGTATAGACGCCGGGATCCTGGAGGGACATGAAGACCTGCTCGGAAATCGCCAGGGGCACGTTGAAGGCCTTGGTGATGGCCTGGAGGCGGGACGCGAGGTTCACCGCGTCGGAGATGACCGTGTTCTCCATGCGGCCCTCGACGCCGACGACACCGAGCATGAGGGAGCCCTGGTGGATGCCGACGCCCATCGAGATGGGTCTATATCCCATTTTCGCACGGTGGCCATTGTACTCGATGATCTTGCCCTGGATATCGATAGCTGCCCGGATGGCCTTGTCCGCTCCATCCTCGGCGGGATAGAGGGCCATGATGGCGTCGCCGATATATTTGTCGATGAAGCCGCCTGATTCGGTGATGAGGGGCACGACCCGGGACAGGTAGGAGTTGATGAAGGCGAAGTTCTCTTCGACCGTGAGCTTTTCGGACAGCTCGGTGAAGGCCCGGATGTCGGAGAAGAAGATGGTCATGTCCTTCTTCACATGGTCCCCGAGGCGGAGATCGACGACATCCTTTTTTTGGAGGGCGGTCAGGAACTCCTTGGGTATGAAGCGTTCGACGGTCTTGTGGACCTTGAGCACATAGTCGGAGAGGGCCTCAGTAGACTGGAAGCTGTATCTGATCTTGCGGAGGAGTCCGACCGTCGCGGTGAGTGCGAACAGGACGGTACAGAGTGGCTCGAGGTAGAAAGCGTTCACCGGCTGGTTGGGAATGAGGATCCTGAGCGGGATGGCAGCCAGAAGGAAGAGGGGCGTAAGGGCCAGCCAGCGCGCACGTCGCGCACCCCTGATAGCCTGGATCGACAGCCCGACAAAGCTGGCAAAAGCGAGGAGCATGTAGTACGCGAGGACCAGCCAGTGGATCGAATAGAGCCGCTCGGGCATCGCGAACTCGGCAATGATGAAGAGCACGAGCGGAATGGCCGGATACCTTGTCTTGAATTTCCGCTTTTCCGAAAGGATTATGCTGAAGAACCAGGCCAGGGGCAGGGTCTGGAGGATGATGGACAGGGAGTGGAGGAAGTCCTCGTCGATGAAGGCTATGTCGAAGGGGAGGAGGGCCCGGGAGTTGACGAAGTAGCGGAGGGCCTCCGCGACAAGGAGGATGGCGAAGGCGAGGAACTCGTGGTTTTTTCGCCAGAGGTTGTAGAGGAAGAGGAGGAAGATGCCCGACAGGGCAAAGGCTGCGACAATGGAGAGGGCCATAAGGCTGGACGTAACGAGGAAGCGACTCATGGAACCCGACTCTCCGAGGGCCACGAAGTCGGGGGAAAGCCTGTTCGCGTCAATGCCCTCTGCACCGGCTGGCGCCCAGACAAGGATTTCCTGGGAGGGGTCGGCGCTGGTGAAGGTTGTTTGACCGGAAATAACCTCGTGCTGCCTGCCGTTCACGAAGACACGGATGCTGGGTGAACAGGTAGGCAGTATAAGGGTCAGGGCGCGCTCCGTGGCGGGCCCCACTATGGTGACCCTGAGCCGATAGCTCCTGTCCGTACTCCGGTCATCCTTGGACATGAGGATGTCTGCACGCGAACGCATGCTCACGAAGCTCGCCGTGCTCCGGGAAAGCTCATCAAGACTGAGGAGTCCCTCGTAGCGCTCCCACGAGCCCAGGGGGATCAGCACGCCGTCCTGGGGATCCCAGGTTATCCCTTCCAGGGCCGTATCGGTGACGAAGGTCCGGGTCTGGACACAGGAAACAAGTCCGGGGATCAGTAGCAGCACCAGCAGGAACCCGGCCATGAACCGCGCACCGGCCAGGTGGGGGGGCGGGGTCTGAATCGGTGAGATGCCAGCTTTCTGCATGAGGCGAGTATAACCTGACCCAGCGTCCTTAACAAATCCTTCCCCTCAGCCCGGAGGAAGACAGCTTTCATATCGATATGATAGTCTGCGCTGCAGATTCCTGGTTCCATGATTCCAGGCTTTCCAGGTGACGAACATGAGCGAGGTTGTGGTGGCCCCTGTCCTGATTGCGAAAATACCCCTTGCCACGCTTTGCGGTTCGGCCTTGGTCAGCGAGGCTTCCTCGTGATGGCCAAAGTGCCGGGCCGTGTAAAGGTCCTCGCGGACTTTCACAACCACTCCTGTCTTTCTCCCTGTGGTTCTCCTGAACAGTCCCCTGCGATCCTTGCTCGGTTCGCCCGGAAGAAGGGCATCAACCTTCTTGCCCTCACTGACCATAACAGCGCCCTCAATGCCCCAGCCTTCGAGGAATGCTGCCGCAGGGAGGGCCTTGTCCCCCTCTTCGGCATGGAGGCCAGCTCCCGGGAAGAAGTCCATGTCCTCTGCCTCTTCGCCACTGCCCAGGCAGCCCTCGATTTTGGAGCCGAGCTTCTCGGCTATCTTCCGAGCCTGCCCTACGATTCCACCAGTCCTGACGACCAGCTGGTTGTAGATGCAGAGGGTCTGCTCATCGAACGGGCGCAGCACTGCTTTGGAGCCTGCCTCGACCTTGGCTTCGATGCCCTCTGTTCCCTTGCCGACAGCAGGGGCGCCTTGGTGATTCCCGCTCACGTTGACCGATCCTTCATGTCGGTGGGCAGCCAGCTTGGATCCCTCCCCCGCGGTCCCTATGCCGCCGTCGAGGCGCTGCGCCCGCCTCCTGTCTCGCTCAAGGCCGGATATACGGTCATCACGGGATCGGATGCCCATGAGCCTGGGGCTGTCGGCCGGCGACCCTTTGCTCTCAGCCTCCCGGAGGGGTGGCGGGAACTGGAAGCCTCTGTCTTGCTTGAAGAGGTCGGGCTAGCATTGCGCAGGGGACAGGCTCGGCCTGGCTGGGGAATCCCAGGGACCACCCAATAAAGCAGCGGAAGAGTGATCCAGGTCTGGGTGTACTTGCATAGAGTATCTGCTGTCGCTATAGTTTCGGGGTTTTCTTATAGATACCAGATTGACTTTACTTGCTGGAGGGTTACATGGAGAACAAGGAGGCCGGGTTTTCCCCGGAGCTCACCGCCTTCATTCTTGAGTGGAAGGACAAACCGGGGAACCTGATCATGCTCCTTCACCGCATCCAGGAGGAGTACAAGTTCATCCCCCGCTCGGCTGCGGAAACCCTCGCCCGGATGATCGACCTTCCCCTCGCCAAGATCTACGGTGTCGTTACCTTTTACCATTTCTTCAAGACCTCGAAACCGGGAAAGAACCGGATTGCGATCTGCCTCGGGACCGCCTGCTACCTCAAGGGCTCCCAGGACCTCATTGACGAGGCCAGGGATCTGCTCAACATCGAGGGTGACGAGGTGACGGACGATGGCCTTTTCAGCATCGACGCCGTGCGTTGCATCGGTTGCTGTGGGCTTGCACCTGTCCTTCAGGTCGGCAACGAGGTCTTCGGCAAGGTCCAGAAGGATCAGATGGCCGAAATCATCGCCAAGTTCAGGACCTGAACCGGACTGGTCCAGGTCGCAGGAACGTGATGATGAACGACAGCCCGGCTGCCAGGCGGCCGAGGCGTGGAAGGAGATCGAATATGGGTAAAATGACCCTTACGCAACTGAGGAAGCACCGCGAAGAGAAGCAGGACGCCCTTTCGAGGGGCGCGGTGGGTGGCAAGATGATCCAGGTCATCATCGGCATGGGAACCTGTGGGATAGCAGCTGGCGCCAGAAAGACCTACGACGAGATCCTGCGCCATGTCGAGGAACACGGGCTGGCTTCCCAGGTCCAGATCCGTCAGACAGGTTGCATGGGGCTGTGCACCGTCGAGCCCACGGTGGAGGTGGTCATGCCCGGCCTGCCTTCCGTGATCTACGGCAAGATGACCGCCGACTCCGCCAAGGATCTCGTGCTCAAGCACCTCGTCGGCAAGCGCCTGCTCAACAATCACATCTTCGACCGGCCAGCGGTCGACATCATCGGCACCGGCCGTGTCGGCGCCGCCAGCCTGGCTGGCGCCGCCAGCCAGCCTGGCGCCGCCAGCCATGCCGGCGCCGCGAAGGGGAACGACTGATGGCCTACAAGAATTTCATCCTGGTCTGCGGAGGCACGGGCTGCGAGTCCTGCCGCTCCGAGGAGATATACAAGAGCCTCATGATGGAAGCGGAGGTCCAGGGCCTCAAGGAAGAGGTCCAGGTCGTCCGGACCGGCTGCTTCGGCTTCTGCGAGAAGGGACCAATTGTCAAGGTACTCCCCCAGGAGTCCTTCTATGTCGAGGTCAAGCCCGAGGACGCCCGGGAGATCATCGCCGAGCAGGTGGTCAAGGGCCGCGAGGTCAAGCGTCTCCTCTATGACAAGGACGAAGGCGCTGTCGCCGCACTCTCCGAAGGGAAGGCCGACCTCCGGTCCTACCAGAAGCAATACCGCATCGTGCTCAGGAACTGCGGTGTCATCGACCCGGAGAACATCGACGAATACATAGCCCGCGAGGGCTACGAGGCCCTCGAGAAGGCCCTCTTCGAGATGAAGCCCGAGGACGTGATCGCAGAACTCAAGGCCTCCGGCCTCCGCGGGCGCGGTGGTGCGGGCTTCCCTACCGGCATGAAGTGGGATTTCACCCGCGCGGCGCCCGGCACCGTGAAGTACGTCATCTGCAATGCCGACGAGGGCGACCCCGGCGCCTACATGGACCGGGCCACCATCGAGGGCGACCCCCACTCGGTCATCGAGGCCATGGCCATCTGCGGCTACACGGTCGGAGCGACCAAGGGCTACGTCTATATCCGCGCCGAGTATCCCCTGGCCATCGAGCGCCTCAGGATCGCCATCAGGCAGGCTGAGGAATATGGCCTCCTGGGCAAGGACATCCTGG
Source organism: Rectinemataceae bacterium (assembly GCA_049317365.1). Taxonomy (GTDB): domain Bacteria; phylum Spirochaetota; class Spirochaetia; order Treponematales; family Rectinemataceae; genus CAIJMU01. The sequence continues at coordinate 6,362 of JBMOIK010000049.1, forward strand.
GCTCCGGCGTCGACTTCGACCTCGAGATACGCCTCGGCGCAGGCGCCTTCGTCTGCGGGGAGGAAACGGCCCTGATGCGCTCCCTCGAGGGCAACCGGGGCATGCCCGTTCCCAAGCCGCCCTTTCCCGCGACCTCCGGGCTCTGGAAAAAGCCGACCGTCATCAACAATGTCGAGACCTTCGCCAATGTGCCCATGGTCATCCTCCGGGGATCGAAGTGGTTCACGTCAATTGGTACTGAAAAATCCCCGGGCACCAAGGTCTTCGCCCTGACCGGGAAGATCAACAACTCCGGCCTTGTCGAGGTGCCGATGGGCACAACGCTGCGCGAGATCATCTTCGACATCGGCGGCGGCATCAGGAACAACCGTAAATTCAAGGGCGTCCAGACCGGCGGACCCTCGGGAGGCATCATCGTCGAGAAGGACCTCGACGCTCCCATCAGCTACGAGAGCCTCACCGCCCTCGGTTCCATGATGGGCTCCGGCGGCATGATCGTCATGGACGAGGATGACTGCGTCGTCGATGTCTCCAAGTTCTATATGGAGTTCTGCGTCGACGAGTCCTGCGGCAAGTGCGCGCCCTGCCGCATCGGTACCAACCAGATGCACTCAATCCTCGACCGCATGACCAAGGGCAACGGCGAAGCCTCGGATCTGGCCAAGCTCGAGAAGATCGGGCAGGCCATGACCAAGGCCTCCCTGTGCATGCTCGGGGGCTCGGCCGCCAATCCGACTTTGTCCACCATCAGGCACTTCCGCGAGGAGTACGAGGAGCACATACGCGACCACAAGTGCCGCGCGGGTTCCTGCAAGACCCTCCTCCGTTTCAGCATCATCCCCGAGAAGTGCATAGGCTGCGGACTCTGCGCCAAGCGCTGCCCGGTCCAGTGCATAGCCGGCGAGAAGAAGGTCGCCCATGTCATCGACCAGGCGAAGTGCATCAAGTGTGGCGAATGCCAGAAGTCCTGCAAGTTCGGCGCCGTCGTCAAGTTCTAGAAGTCTGTACCCAGGAGCCAGTGACATCATGGTCAAAGCAAAGATAAACAGCCAGGAAGTGGAGGTAGCCGAGGGCACCACCATCCTCGAGGCCGCCGAGAAATTCCACGTCAAGATCCCCAAGCTCTGCCACAACGACGACCTCGAGCCCTGGGCGGCCTGCGGCATCTGTGTGGTGAAGAACGGAAAGAGCCCCAAGCTCCTCCGCGCCTGCTGCACTCCCCTCGAGGAGGGGATGAACATAATTACGACGGATGCCGAGCTTGTGCAGACGAGGAAGACAGTCATCGAGCTCATCCTGTCGACCCATCCCGACGACTGCCTTGCCTGCCCGCGCAACCAGGAGTGCGAGCTGCAGCGCCTCGCCGCGGAGTTCGGCATCCGCGACCAGCCCTTCCCCAAGCGCCTGCGGAACCTTCCGGTCGATGATTCGACCGGAGCAATTGTGCTCAATCCCGAGAAATGCATCCGCTGCGGCCGCTGCGTGAAGGTCTGCCAGGAGATGCAGGATGTATGGGCCATCGAGTTCCTCGGGCGTGGCGAAAAGACGCGGATTGCCCCGGCCGGCGACGTAAAGCTCGGAGAAGGTCCTTGTATCCGCTGCGGGCAGTGCGCCGCCCACTGCCCCGTGGGTGCCATCTACGAGAACGACCAGACCACCGAAGTCTGGGAAGCCCTCATGAAGACCGGCGAGGGAGAGCGGACCTGCGTGGTACAGATCGCCCCCGCCGTGCGCGTCGCCCTCGGCGAGGCCTTCGGGCTCAAGCCGGGTACCAACGTGACGAAGAAGATCTACGCAGCATTGCGACGGCTTGGCTTCGACATGGTTTTCGACACCAACTTCGCGGCCGACCTCACCATCATGGAAGAGGGGACCGAGTTCGTGCGGCGCTTCACTGCGGCCGGCGTCGGCGCGCCCCTTCCCCTCATCACGACCTGCTGTCCGGCCTGGGTTGACTACCTCGAGAAGTACTGGCCGGACATGATCCCGAATTTCTCCACGGCCAAGTCGCCGCAGCAGATGATGGGGGCCATGATAAAGACCTACTGGGCAGCCCAGGCCAAGGTCGATCCGGCGAGGATCTTCAGCGTCGCCATAATGCCCTGCACAGCCAAGAAGTTCGAGAACTCCCGCAACGAGACGATGTACTCCTCGGGGCACAAGGATGTTGACATAACACTGACGACCCGCGAGCTCGCCCGCATGATCAAGCAGGCAGGCATCGACTTAGTCAATCTGCCGGACGAGAATGCCGACTCTCCCCTGGGCCCCTACACCGGTGCGGGCGTCATCTTCGGCGCCACCGGTGGCGTCATGGAGGCGGCACTCCGCACGGCTTATACCCTGGTCACCGGCGAGGAGCTCAAGGAAGTCGCCTTCACGAGCGTGCGTTCCATGACCGGCATCAAGGAAGCCCAGATCAACATGAAGGGCACAATTATCAGGGTCGCGGTCGCGCACCAGATGGGAAACATCGAGACCGTGCTCCGCCAGGTGGCCGAGGCCAGGGCTGCCGGGAAGGAGACTCCCTGGCACTTCATCGAGGTCATGGCCTGCAGGGGCGGTTGCATCGGCGGCGGGGGACAGCCCTACGGTTGCACCGACGAGGTCAGGAAGCTCCGGATCCGCGGCATCTACGACGAGGACGATGTGTCCACCTACCGCTGCTCCCACCACAATCCCTACATCAAGAAGATCTACACCGAGTTCCTCGAAAAGCCCGGCAGCCACAAGGCCCACGGACTCCTCCATACACATTACGTGGCGAGGCCGATCTATATGAAATGAGGTTCCTGCCCCCGGCGAGACAGCCCGGCGCTTGTGCCGGGCCGGTTTCCCGGCAATGTGCAGCGGGCAGTGTACGGTGGGCAGTCAGCAGCCGGCGTCCTTGATTGTGATCGGCCCATGTTGAGGGACCTCGGCAGGGAAGCTCTGCCTTGCTTGCCGAAAGAACACGCAGTCTCATATGGACGCATGATCATGTGTTCACATGAGCGGTAGTGAATGGCGGGCACCTAGCCCGGCCAACTGCGCCGGATGACCGCCGTGCGACAAGGTTGCCGCCACGAAGCTTCGGCTCTATTCTGACCGGCCTTTCTTGAAGTCATGATGCGCTGATGCTATGATGTCGGTATGCGCACCACACTTGCCTTGGCTGATGATGTGTACCGAGCGGCCCAGGGGCTTGCAAAAGCCCGCCACGAGGGCCTTGGCAAGGTTGTTTCAGAGCTTGCCCGGAAGGGACTGCGAGCCGCTGAATCGGCACAGTCCGAATCAGGACTGCCTGTATTTGCAGTAGCGGAGTCTGCGCCTCCCTTCGGGCCCGATGAGGTTGCCGCTGCCGAGGATGAGGCGTGAGCATCGCACTTCTCGATGTAAACTTCCTCGTCAGCCTCGCCTGGCCAAACCACCTCTGCCACAAAGCGGCAACAGCTTGGTTTCTTGCCCATGGAGATGAAGGCTTTGCGACCTGCCCGATCACTGAAGCAGGCTTTGTGCGGATTTCGCTCAATCCAAAGATAGTCGGGGAGGCGAAATCGACTCCGACGGTTCTGGCTGTCCTCGCTCGCTTCAAGGAATTGCCCGGTCATGTATTCTGGCCCGCTGACCTGGACATTGAGGCTGCATTGATGCCCTTGCCGCTTCTGGCGGGGCATCGCCAGGTTACCGATTTCTACCTCTTGTCCTTGGCCATTGGCAAGGGTGGTAGCCTGGCTACCTTTGATCGAGGCATCAAGGCGGCGATGCCCAGGGAATTGGCCGGGCGTGTGCTCGTAATAGAAGTCCAGGGCGGCTAACCCTGTCAGTCATGAAGACCGAGCCGCTCGCGCGCAAAGCGTTCGAGCACGGGGCGGAGGGCCGGGTCAGCCGCAGCGTTGCGTAGTATCGCTTCCAGGTAGCCTCCCGGCTCTCCGGTGTCCAGCCGCTCTCCCTCGGTGCGACAGTAGGCGACCTTGCCTGCCGCGATGAGCCGGTCGAGGGCGTAGCTGTGGAAGTACTCGCCCTTTTCGTGTTTCGCCCAACCTTCAGCCAGGAGGGCGAAGAATTCCGGCGTGTATAAATAACGACCAATTGATACTTCATGCGAGGGCTCGGAGCCGGGGGCCGGCTTTTCGACAAAGCCCTTGACGGAGACTCCGTCGGCCGCGGGGTCGACGACGCCATAGCGCGATACGTCGCCGTCCTCGTGGATGGTGGCCATCACGGTCTTGCCGGTCCTTGCGTGGACGGCGGCGAGCTGGGCGGCCAGGGGCGTCGCGCCTACGTGGAGGTCGTCGGGATAGGCGACGACGCAGGGTTCATTCCCGGCGAAGCCCTTCACCTGGAGGAGGGCGTGGCCGGTGCCGCGCATCTCGGTCTGGCGGATGAAGGTGATGACGGCCTTCGGTGGCGCGATGAGGGCGAGCTTGTCGGGCCTCCCTTCGCGCCTGAAGATCTCCTCGAGTTCGATCTCCCGGTCGAAGTAGTCGTCGAGCATCTTTTTCCTGCGCGAGGTGATGATCGCGATTTCGGTGATGCCCGAGGCGACGAACTCGTCCACGATGAAGGCGATCGAGGGCCTCGTCCCGACGGGGAGCATTTCCTTGGGGATGGTCTTGGTGACGGGGAGGAAGCGGGTGCCGTAGCCGGCGGCGACGATGATGCCCTTCATGGAAGCGATGATAGCGGAGAAAGTGGGCGGCCGAGGAGGGGGGTGACGGCGGAATTCCCCTTTTGGGGAATATCGTAGTTGCCGAATGTCGCCTAGAATGCCCGCCTTGAATGCCGCCCTAGGAGGAATCCATGATCCGATCGGTACGGAATCCGCTTCACAGGTTATGCGCTGTGGCCCTGGCCCTCTCGCTCGCTGCGAGTTTTTCCTGCACGAGCCCTGCGGCGGGCGTTCCGCTGTCTCCCGCAGAAAAGGCCCTCGCAGGACTTACCCTGTCTGATTTTACCTTTCCGGGTCTCAGCGCCGGGAGTGCGTTCAGCGCCCTTTCATCATCCTTCACCGTGCCACTGACAAAGGGAGACTACACCCTTGCCTGGTCCAGTACCTCCGAGTTTGTATCCAAGATCGACCCGCTCTCCGGCCAGGTCTTTGTGAACATCCCCGAGGCCATACCGACGGGTCTGGCCGTGAAGGTGACTGTCACCGCGTCGCCGGCGGCACGGGCTCTGGCCGGCCGGGCTACCGATACGGCAACAAAGGAATTCAGCCTTGACCTGAAGCCCATGACAAGTACGACTGCTGCTGTAGACGCAGTCATCGCTGGCCTTACTGCGGGTACCCTCGACCTTTCAGGAAAAGACACATCAGGCTCCGTAAGCGGTTCCTTCACCCTCCCTGTGGATGGCAGCTACGGAACGGTGGTGACCTGGGAAAGCAGCAACACCAGCGCGGTTTCCATCGACCAGACAACGGGCAAGGCCACGGTGACGACGACTTCGACGGGGACTGACAAGACGGTCACGCTGACTCCCAAGGTAAAGAAAAAAACTGCGGCCGCTGGTTCCGGAACCCCGGGGACTCCCATCACCATCACGATTCCGCCCCTCGAACCCGCGACGGCCCTTGTAAAGGACACCGAGGCTGTCCCGGAAATCGTCGCGTCCACTGCCGCAGCCGCGCTTTCCGGCGGTGGACAGACCTTCTCCCTGCCGGCGACCAGCGACAGGGGCTGCAACTTCCGCTGGAGCAGCGATTCGCCTTCCATCGCCATTGCGCCGAGCTCCAGCAATGGACTGTATCTCTGCACGGTCACGCCCGGCAGCACGGACCAGAGCGTGGTCCTGACTGCCAATCTGAGCAATGCCACGGACAGCACGAAGAGCTCCGAGGCGGGCGTGACAGTCAAGGTGAAGGCGGCCGATCCGACTGCAGAGGTCGGTGCCACCGGGGACGCCCTCTACCTCTGGTTCGAGGGCACCGAGGACAAGGACACAATTACGAGCGGTTTTCGGGTGGGGCACTCCGGGCTCCAGAAGAACGGCAGCACGGTGGCCTGGAGCGCTGTGCCCTCGGGAGTCCTGGCGATCGCCGCCGACAAGACCGTCACCGCGACCCAGGCGAGCGCAGCCCAGGCGCTTACCCTGAGCGCCACGGTATCCAAGACCGGTGCCACGAACGTCACACGGTCCTGGACGCTCACCATACTGAAGAGCGAGCGCGGACTGGTGGCCGGCTTCGGGACGGGGGGCAAGGTTACGGTAAGCGGGGACGCGGCGACCCTGATACGGAACGCCGCGGATGGCTCCTTCTATGGCTGCTCCTCCAAGATGTCCGATCCCAGGCAGCCCTCGAAAATGGGGGTGATAGTTCTCAAATACAAGCTGGATGGAAGCCTCGATACGAGCTATGGAAGTTCTGGCATTGTGACGCTGGCTCCTGCAACGGTCTCCAGCACCCTGGTCTCGCTCAGCCCGAAGACCATGGCCCTTGGCCTGGACGGTGCCGTCTACCTGGGCGGCCAGGCGAGGGATTCTGGCACAGGAAGCCCCAGTTTCATAATCAAAGTGGACTCAACGGGCAGCCTTGACGCCAGCTTTGGAAGCTCAGGCGTCATTCGCGGAGACGGGGTGAATGACATCAGTGTGACCGCCATCGAGGTGATCAATGGCGCCCTCTACGTGCTCGGAGGGGCCAGCAACGGCAACTACGGCCTTCGGAAATACGACCTCGCGGGAAAGCTCGACACAACATTCAGTGGAAGCAAGGGCTTTTTCGCCCTTGATGCCACAAACATTCCACGCATGAACTCGAGTCCCACCCCCCTGCGCCTGGTTTCCGATTCGCAATACAACATCTACTTTGCCGCCGGTCTCAGGTCGAGTGTCGATCCCTATCCAGCCCAGGCTGCAGCCTTCCGTGTCAGTTCCAGCGGGGTCCTGGATACAGGCTGGGGAAGCAGCGGCCTCGTCAAGGCAGAGGTTCCCGCGGAAGCTCCCAGCTATATGATATCTCAATTGTCGGCGCTTGGGCCCGACGGTTCCTTTATTGCCGCCTTGATGGAGCGGGACAGCAACGGCACGAACATCGGCTTCAGGGTCTACCGCTTCCCGAGCTCCGGCACCGGGGTTGCGATGGGCGAACTCCAGAGTCTGCCCTTCTATGCTACAGCCGCAGTCTGCGTCGGAACCACCTTCTATGCAGCAGGTTTTGAGCTGGCCGAAACGAGCGGCTCCGTTCCTCCGAGCACGGCCCTCGTGTACGCCTTCAGCACCCTCACCGGCCTTCCTGACACAGCCTTCGGGACCAAGGCTGTCTTCACGCCCTTCCCCACTGCATACAGCTCCCAGTTTACGGATCTGTGCGTCTCGGGCAACGAGGTCCTTGCCATCGGTTCCAGCAGGGCGAGCGCCACGAGCAACACGACGGAAATCTGTATGCTGAAATTCAAATAAGCATTGCTTGTACGAAGGAGTGGCCGCCCGGATTCGATCCAGGCGGTGCTCCCGCCTGCGGGCGGCTCGCCAGCGGGCGGCTCGCCAGCGGGCGGCTCAGCCTCCCATGGCCAGGCGCATGAGCTCGACCCGGGAGTTCACGCCGAGTTTCATATAAATATGTGTTATGTGCTTTTTCACTGTCTCCTCGGAGATGCCCAGCTCCGAGCCGATGGAGAAGCGTGACTTCCCCTCGACGAGCAGTGCCGCGATCTCGCGTTCTCGGGGCGAGAGGGGCATGAGTTCGATCCGGTTCGCGATGGCATGCAGCGCGGTGCCGCCGGAACTGGCCTCTGCCGCCTTGGGTGCTGCCGGCTCGTCCGGCCCGCTCCCGGGATCATGACCCTTCTGCAGTTCCTCGACGAGGCGCTCCCGATAGCCGCTTTCCACGGCCCTGAGCCGCCTTACCAGGATTATGTTAACAATACCTATTACATTGATTCCAAGGTAGGTGATTGCCACCACAAGGATGGCCTCGAAGGGGAGGCGCTTGATCAGGACGCACTCCGCAAGGTGCCAGAGACTCAGCGATGCGCTGGCTGCTATCTTCATGGGTGCCGTGGTGGGAACGGCGAAATAGAGCGTCGTAATTATCATGAAGGAAGGCAAAAAGGAAAAAATGGCCGCCGGCGGACGGAGGAGACCGATCGAGACATCCATTGCGACGGTGACAAGCGAGGCAAGTCCAAACCAGAAGTCGAGGTCGGCTTCCGGCCTCTTGCTGCAGCGAAGGAGGATGGCGCCAAGTGCCAGGATCCCCAGGACGCGGATCGCGAGCACCGCCGCCGTCACGGAGGAAGCCGTCGGGAACCTGAGGTCATTGGCCACGAGGACGGCCGAATAGACCATCGCCACCGCGAAGATGAAGGACCCGAAGCGCTTTTCCTGCTGGCTGTAACCCCTCGTGCTGGACTGAACGGACAGAGATGGCTCCTTACCCGGTCGCATCACGGGCATGATTCCTCCATAGGGTGAGTGGTGCAACGCAGCCGAGGATAATCCCTACGCAGCAGGTTTTCCACTACCCAGAGGTGGCACGTTGCCTGAAATCGACGCCGTCGCGCCTTCGAGGATCTGGACTTACTCCAGTATCGTCGGGTCGGGAGCTACGGCCCCCTCGGCCGCAGCCTTGGCAGCCGGTGCTGCAGCAGGCGAAATGACCGCTGCCTTGCCTGCCGCCGGCATGCTTGCCGCCGGCATGCTTGCCGCCGGCACCGGCGTCCCTGCACCAGAGGAGCGGATGATTGTGCTGCCATCCTCCGACTTCATGAACCAGGGCACGTCGTCGTAGCGGGCGACGTTGTTCCAGAAGGTCATGCCGAGATTCTGGCCGGAGATCACCCCCGCAACCTCGCGGGCGACGTAGTCTGGATTGTAATATTTCCGGTCATAGCTCACCCCCATGTAGAAAGCCTGCACGTAGGGCCGGATGATGCTTCGCCCGCGGGCGATGTGGGCGTTCCGGAGGGAGCCGAGCCTGTAGATGCGTCCGGGACGCTCGATGGCGGGAGCCTGGGCCAGGAAGCCCTGCTCGAAGTGCGAGGGGTAGAACATCGGGCAGATGACATCCACGTACTTCGTGAGGGTCTCCACGTCCTGGCCGGTGCGGGCTCCCGAGCGGTACCATCCATTGGCGCCGTAGATGTCGATGCTGATCGGCGCGGTGATCCGGCTCCGCGCGAAGGCCAGGAAGGAGGTGATGGCGCTCTCCCGGTCCATGCCGGCATCCTTCCAGCGGTAGGAGGCGTCGCCGAGGTTGACGCCGTCGGTGGGAAAGCGGATGTAGTCGAACTGGACCTCGTCGAAGCCGCGCGCGACGATCTCGTTGGCGATGGCGACATTGTAGGCCCAGACATCCTCGCTGTAGGGATCCACCCAGTGTTCTTCATAGTACTGGCGAACCGGCGCGGCCGGGGCCTGGCCCGCCGCCGGATCGGGTTTGACCATGCGCCAGCCCTGCCAGGGCCTCTTGCCCGCGGCATCCCATACGGCGAAGCGTGAGCCGGCTGCGGCCGCGAGGACCTGGTCCTTGAACACCGGGATGCGTGCCACGAGCCAGACGCCACGGGCGTGTGCCTCCGACACCACGGCTTCCACGTCCATGGGGTTCACATGGCGGGAGTAAGACTTGACAATTGGGTCCTTCGGGGCGTAGCGGAGCTTGCCGTAGTCGTCCTTGAGGTCGACCACGAGGGAGTTGAGGCCCTTGTCCCTGATGAGGTTCAGGTATTTCGTGCGGCTCGCCGGGTTGACGATGTATCCAGCCTGGAAATAGAGGGAATCCTTGCCCGCCGCCTCCTTCCGCACCCCGGCGTTCCTGTCGGGAGCGAGGAGCCAGAGCTCGGAGAGGCCCGTGGTGGCGCCGCCCTCGTTCCAGGCCGCCGAGAGGAGCCCGCGCGTGGCGAAGGCCGGAAGGAGGGCGCCGGCCAGGGCGTTGGCTGCGGTGTCGGCAGCGGCATCGCCGGCCGAAGGGATGCGCATGACAGATCCTGCCGTCACGAAGCGGACCGAGCCGTCCGCCAGTGGAGCGAGGGACTCGGCCGTCCCGAAGTCGCGGCCGTCGTCATAGGCCTGCGTGAAGGGGACCTGGCCTCCCTCCGAGCGGAATACCTTGCATTGGTA
>JBMOIK010000050.1:0-16227 GCA_049317365.1 Rectinemataceae bacterium
ACCAATGTTGAAATAACGTTTACCTACAAGGATGACGCCGCCAGCGAAGTTGGCGTCATCGGCTCCTTCGACAACTGGACCGTACCGGGCGAAGCGATGTCGAAGAACAAGGCGGGCCTCTGGGAGTACAAGCTCAAGGCCCTGGTCACTGACGAGCTCCAGTACAAGTTCTACAACAAGGGCACCTGGATCTTTGACTTCAAGGCGCCGGACAAGAAAGATGACGGCTTCGGAGGCAACAATGGATTGATCGTCGTTGCTGACGTACTCGCGGGGGCGGTTGCCGGCGGGGGCAAGCCAGGCGCTGGAATCGCTGCAGCTGATCCCTACGCTGCCAAGCTCAACTTCGGCATGTTCACCTACTTTGGTTCCAAGTCGAGCTTTGTCACCCAGGGCCTGGTTGACAAGACAAAGAAGGGACTTGAGACCGATACCACGGGCCTTATGGGCAAGTCCTACTGGAAGATTGGTGGAACACTGATGCCAGGGGTCACAGCCTGGTTCGAGATGAAGGCCTTTGACAGTTACCAGGCAGTCTGGGCCCAGGATTCCACCGGCAAGGTGAGCCCCGAACTCCCGGCAGGCCTTTCCGGGCTTGTCTTTGGCTTGCTTTCCAACCCAGTCAATTATGTTGGCGGGGGAATGCCCTTCCTCAATTCCATCAAGACCGGACTCGATACCCCCGACCTCGTCTGGGAGACAGGGTATGGGTACGCCAAGCCGACGGGCCACTCGTCGGTGCTCTGGGAAACCCTCGAGGGAAGGGATGCAGGCAATGGCTACATGCGCTTTGACCTCGGTTCGAGTCATACGAAATTGGGGGCTGGCACCATCGCCGCCACCTTCGCCCCCAACATGATGAACGGGAACTACAGCCTCTTTTCCTGGGCTAGCTATTCGCAGGGCGACAGCAAGCTCGAAATCCAGTACGACATGAAGTCGGCCGAGGCGGCGACCCTCTCCAAGATATTCAACAAGATCTACCACCAGGACATCCTCCTCAGCGGCAAGGCCAAGGCACTGGGTATCACCTTCTTGGGGCAGGGTCTTGTGAATCTGTTCAGCGAGAGCGCCTTTACGCCTGCGGCGAACATTGCGGGCGAGACCAAGGTTTCGTGGTCGGCCGGGGATGCCCTTGGCCTCACCGGCGGGTATCGCTTCACCGGCAGCTCGACCGAGCTCCTCTACGGGGACAATGATTCCAGCGAGAGCGACACGCTCGGAACCAAGGGCACACAGCGCATCCTATTGAATGTTTCTGCCAAGTCCAGCGACCGCATCAAGGCTGGCCTCGACAGCAATGCAACGCTCACGACCGCCGATCTGGCGTCGAAGGCCGCGGAGATTTATGCAAAACCATGGATCGAGACGAACCTCGACGGCGTCATCGCGAAGAAGGCTTCACTCAACGGCTACGCCAAGGTCAAGTACAACCTCAAGCAGGGCTATAGCTATGCGGCGAGTTCCTCGTCCTTCATTTTCGGGGAAGCAGGCGCCAAGCTCAATGTCACGGATCCGGTTCCTGGCGTCGTCAAAGGCGCGGACCTTTACTGCGGCTTTAATAACTGGGACGATTATAAGGGCTTCACCACGGTGATAGCCGCCCTGCGAATGGCCCGGGACGTCGGCGCCGAAGTCGGAGTCAGCCTGCGCACTCCGAGGGCCACTGCCACCACGGCGATGAAGGCACAGAACAACATGCTTGGCTTCACGGTGGGCGGAAACTGGAAGATTCCCGCCCCCGAGTTCAAGACGCCCCTGTTGCACGGCGCCTTTGTCTACAACATGGATCCCTACGATCCTGACAATTACGCGAATCTGCTGATGACCGATTTCGTACCCACCGGTGGGCAGTCCAAGATGGACGGCAAGGCCCAGCTCCGGCTCTTCCTCAAGTGGGACTTCTAGGACATGGGGTATAAAGCGATGAAACACACGAACAAGATCGGGGGCCTCGCCCTCGCCGCCATCCTCGCCGCCCTCGCCTTCGCGGGCTGTGGCAGCGCCCTGCACAACGGTACCGAGATGGACGTTACGAGCGTAACGGTCACTGGCCTTCCCGCAAATCCCTACGCCGTGGGTCAGGTCATGGTATTTTCCTACAACAAGGGTACATCCTGGGTCCACGACGATGCCACTGACTTTGCCAGCGCGAGGTTCCGGGCGGCTGTCAGCGCCACTGGTTCGCTGACCTACAGCTTCAATCCTCCGCTCCAGATCACCACGCCAACCCTGACCTTCATACTCATCGATCCGAACAAGGGCTGGAATACCTTCCAGCTGGACAAGAAGCCTTCGGGCGGCAAGGGTGGCGACGTGACGCTCGACAATACCTGGGGAGGGGCGACCAGTCCCGTGACGATCACTGGCACCGTCTCCGGTGACAGCGTGACCTGGGCCTACGGAAACTAGGAGATCAAGGTGGAAATCAAGAGACTATTCCTTTCGACCTTCGCGACCCTCTGCCTTTTGTTGGGGGCTGCGGCCGATGTCGCCATCAAGGACCTCGGCGGCGGGGCTGTCGAGATAACCTTTTCCTACAAGGACGACGTTGCCTCGGAGATGGGTGTAATAGGTTCCTTCGACAACTGGACGGTGCCCGGCGAGGCCATGGCAAAGAACGCCGCAGGACTCTGGGAGTTCAAGCTCAAGGCCCTGGCGACTGACGAGCTCCAGTACAAGTTCTACAGCAAGGGTACCTGGATCTTCGACTTCAAGGCTCCCGACAAGAAGGACGACGGCTTCGGTGGCAACAATGGCCTCATCGTTGTGGCCGACGTGCTGGCGGGAGCGGGCAGCAAGGCTTCTGGCGCTGTAGCCGCCACAGGTCCAGTGCGCAAGAAGGTCACCTTCGGTACGATAACCTGGCTCGAGAGCGCGAGCAGCTTTTCGAGTGCGGGGAAGACCTTCACTCCTACGGCATCGGCGGTCAATGCCCGCTCGACCCTGATGTTCTACGGCGATATGGTGCCCAACATGCCGGGCCGCTTTGAACTCACCTACTTCAATGGCACCTTCCCGGTCTACACGCCTTCCACTCTCGACGCGAAGACGGGCCTCCAGAACCTCGGCGCTGCCCTCATCTTCAACCCCTTCTACCAGCTCGGCGGCAACGTGAAGCCGGTCATAGACAAGTTCGTCTTTGGAGCGACCAGTCCTGGCTTGGTGTTTGAGACGGGGATGGGGAATGCCTATGTTCCCTTGCACAGCTCGATACTTTGGACCACCGTGCAGGATTACCTGATTTCTGGCAGTGGCTACTCTTCCTTCCGTCTCGGAGCGGCACTGAAGCAATTCGGAGACCTGGCCCTTGACGCGGCCTTCGTTCCCAATAAAAGCCTTGATGGATACTATGGGTACTACAGCTTTGCCAGGGCCACGCTCGGAGGCCTTACCGCAGAGTTGCAATATGACCTGAAATCCTCTGCCACGAGCGATGCCCTTGCAATTTTCCAGAACATCCCCAGGCAGGATCTGATTCTCGGTTTCGCCGACTACCTTGACCAGATTTCAATTGAAGGGCAGGTGCTGCTTTCGTCATACCTACCCGGAGGCGCAATCGACACAAGGCCAGTCACGGACAAGCTGGCGCTCGGCCTCAAGCTGGGATACGTCGATTTTTTCGAGGTCTACCGCTTTGATGTCAGCTATCGCTATCGCGGCTTTGCAGCTCAGATGCTCTACGCTGACAATGCAACGGTTCTTGGAAACGCTGAGACACAGGCAGTGAAATTCGATGGCTCCCTCAAGCTAGGTCATTGGGTGACCGCCAAGCTCGGGACAGAGGCTGAATTCAGCACCTCTGCGACAAGCAATGGAAACATCGCTGTCAGCCTCATTCCCGGCACTGCGCTTGATTTCTCGATCCCAGCTCGCCGTACCCTGGTCGCCGATCTCTATGGCGCGCTCTCTGTGAACACCAAGCCCTCCGTGGGCACGGATATGGTTGCGTTTACAAAAGCAGCAGCCAAGGTCGAGGTTGGAGAGATACTCCCCGGTCTCGTCGACTCGATTGATGTTTGGTACGGTCTCGATCGTGGTACTACCATGTTCAATTCCCTCCTTGTTGAGGCAAAACTCGTCCAGGGGCTGCGAGCTCAAGTAGCCTGTGGCCTCCGCACGGGGACAGGCATTTCCTCTCCCTATGGAGCAGCAATCGGAGCAAGCTGGAGCATTCCTGCACCTCAGGCCAAGAGTCCCCTTCTCTATGCCCAGCTAGGCTGGAACCTCAATCCCTGGGATGCAATTGTCAAAGGCAGCTACGATTTCAATGACTCCTGGCGCTATCTTCCTGATGGTGGCATTTCCAAGTCCGATGGCTCGAGCAGCCTGAGGTTAGGCGTTTCCTGGAACTTCTAAGGGTACTTCATGACCGGAACCGCGTCGGACTTCGTCCGGCGCCCGGCATACAGACCGCGGGACTCCGCGGATTCAAGGAGCGAAGGATGAAGAGAGCTTCAATTCTTCTTCTGGCAGCAGTTGCCATGTTTGGGCTCGTGAGCTGCGAACTCATTTCCAGCATGTTCGGCGCCAAGCCCGCAGCCACTACGCAGTATTCTACGTGGTGGATCAAGGGGAGCTTTGATTCATGGGCGGATACGCCTCATCACTTTCTCGTCATCGACGAACTCAATGCCAAAAAGCTGACTTTTGTGATCGATAATCTCTATCCGATCGACTATGAGTTTGTCCTCGTCAGCCCTGGAGCGACGTCAGCAACCACCGATGATGTCGAGGTCAAGTACTCTACGGATGACAACATTGCTCCGGATACCCAGGTCACGATGACAGGCACCAAGAATGCGAGTTTCACCGCTGCCAAGAAGTCGTATACGGTAACAGTGGACATCACCGACGCAGCCGCACCGAAGTTGACCCTCGTGTCAGGTTCTGTCGCAGTTCTCGCCCTCACCGAGGCAGTATTGGCCAGCAACCTCAAGGTCAAGGGCGACCAGTTTTCCATTGGCTGGACTGAAACCGCAGGTACCTATACTGCAGCCACTAAAACAGTCTCGTGGGACCTGACCGCCTCAAGCCTGACTGGTACCTTTGGCTTCTCCTCGCTCGACGGTTTCCTCAAGGGTGTTACCTTTACATCCCCGGCGACGGCTGGTGCCTGCACGACCACCGACACCATTTCGACCACGGCCAGCAGCAATGCCACGATCAAGAGCATTCCCAAGAAGGACTCTGTCTATACGGTCAGTGTGCTCCTGAATGCCGCCGCTACTACCGTTGCAACCAAGTACTCCGTTTCCATCGCTCTTAAGACTGTCGGTACCACGGCTTGGGTGTTTACCGCGCCCGCCAAGATCTACTTGAATGGCGATGTCAACACAGCCGGCTGGACCGATACCAAGACGCATGACCCTGTCACCGTGACCGCAGGAAAGGCAACGTTCACCTATGCCGCGACGGCAACCAAGACGCTCGGTTTCAAGTTCTATTTGGCCGATGAAGCTACGTGGAGCAACATGACCGGCATCGCGGGAGTCGAAACTACCGGCTCAACCGTCGCCATCAGCGGGGGTGATAATATCGAGTTCGCTGCCGTAACAGGAACAACCTATACTGTCACAGTCGACTTCTCCGGCACCTTTACCTCGACGGGTAAGCCAGTCGTCACCATCAAGTAAACAAGAGGAGTTGAAAAGAGCGAACTAGAAGCTCTTTCGATTCGCGCCCCGCGCGCCCGCGATCTTCGGATCGCCGCGATCCTCGGATCGCCGCGATCCCCAGATCGCGAGGCTTGCGGGGCTTTTCTTTTCTGCAAGCCCCGAGGGTCAGCCCCCCGCTACTGCTCCACCCATCAATGCGCTATTCTACCGCTATGGACTTCGACTGGGACGCATGGCAGCTTGCCGAAGCGAAAAGGAGTAGCGCTCGCCGAAACCTCCGGCAATCCCGCCTTGTCCTTGCACAATAGGAGGCCGAGCGGCTTGCGCTCACGATCAGGGCCTTGGAACCAGGGGTTTCCCGGATCATCCTCTTTGGATCGGTAGCGCGTCAAAACCCGAAGCACGAGCACTTTGACATCGATCTTGCCTTGGAAGGGGCGCCTTCCCTTGCGCTCCTGGAGCCGGAAGTCACCGCTGATGGTTTCCGCATCGATCTAGTTCAAATGGAAGGGCTTTCAGCGCGGATGCGGGAGAACATCGAAGGTGAGGGGGTCGTCTTGTATGGAACCTAGTAGCCTATTTCCTGCGCATCAGCAGGTTTTTCGAGAATGGCCTGCCTGCCGATGAGTGGCACAAGTTCCTCGTAGACAGGATGAGCTGGAAGGTAGAGGAGCTTCGTCCTGCCTTCCTGTTGGAGGAGGATAGGATCGCCTTTCAGGAACTCCGGGCCTTCCTCCATCTTTTCCGTCATCTGTACGATCGCGATCTTGATCCTGAGAGGGTATTCCAGGTCTTCCCGCACGCTGCCTATGCCATCACGTTTTTCCCCGAGCGCCATGCGGCCTTCTGTGGAGCGATTAGGACCATGGTCCGACGCTCCTCGGAAGCGAAGTAGCTGGTCGCCGCAGTTGGCGTATGCCCCCCCTTCTTAAAAGTTCACCATACGTTTGAAGAAAAGGCTTGAAATATAAAAACCTTCATGTATGATTGTATGATGAGCAGTGCACTCTGGCTATCTCGCCCAAGCTACATCGAGCGAATCAAGGCCTTCTCCGATGGAGACCTGATCAAGGTCTTCCTCGGACAAAGGCGGGTTGGCAAGAGTGGGCTGCTTCACCTGGTCGAGGCAGAGTGGCGTTCAAGATATCCTGATCGCCAGGTGCTTTTTATCGACAAGGAAGGGGATGACTGGAGCGAAGTCCGGACGGGGGCGGATCTTATCAAGCGGGTTCATGCCCTCGATTGCCCCAGCGATCACAGGAGCCTCGTGCTTATCGATGAAGTCCAGGAGATTGGGGATTTTGCCCCAGCCCTGCGTAGCCTTGCAGCAGAAAGGCGCTACGATCTCTATGTGACGGGGAGCAATGCCCGGCTCCTGTCCGGTGAACTAGCGACCCTGTTTGCTGGCCGCGCCATAACCTTCATCATCCATTCCCTGTCCTACGCAGAGTTCCTCTTCTTTCACGGCCTGGCGGATTCCGACGAGAGTCTTTCGCGCTATCTGCGCTACGGTGGCTTGCCCTACCTCGCCCGACTTCCCTTCGAGGATAGGGTCCTAGTCGAATACCTCGATGCCATCGTCGATACCGTCGTGCTGCGCGATGTCGTAGAGCGCTTCGGAGTGCGCAATACTGTCTTTCTGCGCAACCTCGTCAGGTATTGCGCTGATTCCGTGGGGACCCTGCTTTCCGCGAAGCGGATTTCTGAATACCTCAAGTCCCAAAACCTGTCTGTATCGCCTCAGATTGTCCTTGATTACCTTTCCCACCTCGAAGCCGCTTTCCTCTTGCATCGTTGCCCGCGATACGACATCAAGGGCAGGCGGCTCTTCGAGATCGGCGAGAAGCTCTACTTCGAGGATCTCGGCCTGCGTAGCGCCCTCCGTGGATTCAAGCAGGTAGACCTCGGGAAAATCGTTGAGAATGCTGTCTATCTCAAGCTTATTCAGGATGGCTGGACTGTCTGTGTCGGCGTGATGGGCGACCGGGAGATTGACTTCGTGGGCACTCGGGCAGACCAGATGATCTATGTGCAAGTAGCGATGAGCGTCGCCTCCGATGAGACCCGCCTTCGCGAGTTCGGTAATCTCTACCGGATAGACGACAATCATCCCAAGTTCGTCGTGAGCCTCGACCCGATCAGGGCAGACGAACGCGGCGTGCGTCATCGTGGACTCAGGGAATTCCTGCTCGGCAAGCTGCCATGATTGTCAACAAAACCCCGCAAGCCCCACGGCCACGGACAGGGCTGGAGGGAAGAGCGTGCAGCTTGTCACCTTGCCCTTGTCCAAGGGCCCCGTTACAATTACCCGTACGAGTGGCATTATTCCACCCGGCAAACCGGGTTCTGGCAAGCCTCGAAGGCTTCCCTACTCGGTGGCTAATTTCGAGCAGATACTCGAGGAAGACTACTATCTGGTCGACAAGACCGCATTTATCCGGGAGCTGGAAAACTACCGCGTACCTGTGTTCCTTCGCCCGCGCCGCTTCGGCAAGACCCTCTGGTGCTCGACGCTCGAGTGCTACTACGACATCCGCCGCAAAGAGAAGTTCGAGGAGCTGTTCGGCCATCTGGACATCGGGCGGAAGCCCACAGATGAGCGGAACAGCTACATGGTCCTGCGCCTTAATTTTTCCACCGTCCAGGTGAGCATGGATATGGCAAAGCTGGAACGGAACTTCGCCAGCGATTGTCGGATCAGCCTGGAGTCATTCCTGCGTCTCCAGCGGCATAAAGCCCGGAGGCATCACCGAAGCTCCGGCAGACGCCGTGGCCCAGCTGCTGCGCTACAAGGCCGACATCCTTTCGACCTTTCCCCAGTGCGAGATCCGCTGCGCGGTCTGCGTGGTGGTGGCGAACATCGGGTTTAGTTGGTTTAATGTAGCCTGAGGCGATTTGAATGAAGATGCAAGGCAGGGAGCTGTGCTATCCTTGCGATTGGAGGCCTCGATGAAGAACGCTGACCTTGTCGGGAAGATGACGCTCGCGGAAAAGCTTTCCTTCATTACCGGTGACAGATTCTGGCTGACCCGGGCGATTCCGAGGCTCGGTCTTCCTGCCATCCACCTGACTGACGGACCCCACGGTGTCCGGAAGATCGCCGATGCCAGGAAGGATTCCGACCTTGTGGGAGCAGTACCGACCACAGCCTTTCCGACCGCATCCCTTTCGGCCTGCTCCTTCGATCCGGCCCTTCTCGAGGAGATGGGCCAGGCCCTCGCCCAGGAGTGCCTAAGCCTGGGTGTTTCCGTCCTCCTCGGCCCCGGGGCCAACATCAAGCGTTCGCCACTGTGCGGACGCAACTTCGAGTACTTCTCCGAAGATCCGCTCTTGTCCTCGGTCCTCGCTGCGGGCTGGATCAAGGGCCTTCAGGGGCGCGGTGTCGCAGCCTCGCTCAAGCACTTCGCGGTCAACAACCAGGAGCGCAGGCGCATGACTGTAGATGCCCTTGTGGAGGAGCGCGTGCTCCGCGAAATCTACCTGGCAAGCTTCGAGGATGCCATCAAGGAGGCAAAACCGGCCTCGGTGATGTGCGCCTACAACCTGGTCAACGGCCTCCGCTGCAGCGAGAATCCCCTTCTTACCCAGCGCATCCTCCGCGATGAGTGGGGTTATGAGGGCCTGGTGGTCACCGACTGGGGCGCCTCGAACAACCGCGCCCTCGGCATCGCCGCCGGCATCGACCTCGAGATGCCCGAAGGCTCGCCTTCGAGCGCGGCCGAGGTCGCGGCCGCCATTGAAAAGGGTCAGCTCCCCGCCACGAGGCTTGACGAGTCGGTGGATCGGATTCTCTCGCTCGTGCTGTCGGCGCCCGCCGGGAATGAAAGCCCAGGCGGCGTTCCGGCCCACCTCGAGGAGGCGCACCACGCCCTGGCATGCCGCATCGCCGCCGAGTCGATGGTCCTCTTGAAGAACGAGGGCGATATCCTTCCAATCGCGACAGATCGGCCGGTGGCCCTCGTCGGGGAGCTGGCCCGCAGTCCACGCTACCAGGGCGCGGGTTCATCCTTCCTGAATCCGACGCGGCTCGTGGGGCTCCTGGATGCGCTGCGCGCCGAACAGCCCGCGCTCCGCTTCGCCCCTGGTTATTCACTCGGGCACGACAGCCGGGATCCGGGTCGCGAGGCCGAGGCCCTCATGCTTGCCAGCTCCATCGAGGCCGAGGGCGGGGTCCTCATAGTTGCGATAGGTTTACCCCCCATCTTCGAGTCGGAGGGCTTCGATCGGGAAAGCCTCGACCTGCCTGCCAACCAGCTGGCCCTGCTCAAGGGCCTGTCGACAGCCTGCTCGCGAGTGGTGGCTGTGTATTCCGGCGGCTCGCCGGTGAGCACCGACTGGCTGCCGGGGCTACGCGCCCTCCTTGCGGCCTACCTGGGCGGACAGGCCGGCGGGACGGCACAGGCCGACATCCTTTTTGGGAGGGTCAATCCCTCGGGGAAGCTCGCCGAAACCTGGCCGCTGTGCCTCGAGGACACGCCGGCATATGGCAATTTCCCTGGCGAGGGGGACAGGGTCATGTACAAGGAAGGCCCCTTCGTGGGCTATCGATGGTACGCCTCTTCAGGACGGCCTGCGCGCTTTCCCTTCGGCTACGGGCTTTCCTACACGCGCTTTTCGTACAGTGGGCTCGAGGCGGGCCGCGTGAGTGTGGCCGCGGGACAGGCGGTGACGCTCTCGTTCAGGGTCGCGAATGTGGGGCCGCGCGCGGGGGCCGAGATCGCCCAGTGCTACCTGTCATGGCCCGAGTCCGGCGTGGAGCGGCCGGCACTCTCGCTCGCCGCCTTCGCCAAGGTCGCTCTCGAAGCCGGGGCCGAAGCCCGCGTGGAGTTCTCCATCGGCACCCGGGCGCTCCGGCACTGGAACCCGGCCTCGGGGGCCTTCGA
This sequence comes from Rectinemataceae bacterium, assembly GCA_049317365.1. Lineage (GTDB taxonomy): Bacteria > Spirochaetota > Spirochaetia > Treponematales > Rectinemataceae > CAIJMU01. Next base: position 10,502 of record JBMOIK010000050.1, read on the forward strand.
AGTGGAAGGCGGACCCGTCATTGTACGTATTGGTGGTAGTTCGCATGACCTGCCCCTCGAGTTCACCCTCGGCGTGGAGGGTTCGGCTGCCTGCGAGGCTATCCCGCCGCGCGACCTTTCCCGCCATCCCTCCGCCATGTCGGATGACGAGTTTTCGCGGCGCCTAGGCCGGCCCATCCCGCCCTCACGTGTAGGCCGTCCCCACGACCTCGACCGACCCCTGGGCGACCTGGCGGCCGACTCCCGTCTGGCGAGACTGATCATGAGGGTCGTGGTATGGTCGGCGACCAAGAACTCTGTCCCGGGGCCGGGCGAGGCGAACTACCGGATGATGGAGGAGATGGTCCGCGAGCTGCCTGTGCGGAAGCTCCCCACGATGTCCGGCGGCATCCTCCCCCTCTCCGCGATGCGAATGCTCGTCGCCTTCGCCAATGGCAGGCCCTTTGCCGCTGTCGCTGCCCTCTTCGGCCGAAGTGCTGCCTGAGTTGCCCGAAGGCGTCGGCGAAGGCGGGAGCGATCCACTGGAGTCTGGGCAACCGCGCGGTACCCTTGTCATCGGAGGCGGCCCGGCAGGGCTCTTTGCCGCAGTCCGTCTTGCGAACTCCCTCCGCGGGCAGGGTGGCGCCGGAGGGTCTCCGGCCTGGCCCGTGAAGGTCCTCGAACGCATGAGGAGGCCGGGGCGGAAGCTCCTGGTCTCGGGTTCGGGCCGCTGCAACATCGCACACGACGCGCAGGTTGACGAACTCCTCGGGCATTACGGTGGTGGGGGAAAGCCCGGATCCGCGGCGCGATTCCTCCGACCTGCACTCACGGCCCTCGACAGCCAGGCCCTCCTGGCCTGGTTCGAGGCACGGGGCCTTAGCTTCACAACTGAACTCAATGGCAAGGTGTTTCCCTCCTCGGGCCGGGCCTCCGACGTCCTCGCCGCCCTCCTTGGAGAAGCCGCGTCGCTGGGGGTGGAGATCATCACCGGCCGCCGCGCGCTGGCGGTGACCGCCCTGACTGGGGGTGGCTTCCTCGTCGAGGCAGGGCCGGAAGCGCGGCCGGCGGCAGGGCCGGTGCCGGAGCCTGCACCCAGCGGTGGCTCCGATATGATGACAATTAATACTATACTCCTGGCCACGGGCGGCATCACCTGGCCCGTCACCGGCAGTTCGGGCGATGGTCACGCCCTTGCCGCCTCCCTGGGCCATCCCCTGGTGAGGCCGAGGCCGGCCCTCGCTGCGGTATATGTTCACGCTTGGGAGCTTTCGGGCCTTTCAGGGCTTTCTTTCCGCGATGCCGGCCTCGTCCTTCGCCGTGGCGGGAAGCGTGTTTGCGAGCGCTCGGGCGACCTCCTCATCACGCACGAGGGTCTGTCTGGGCCCCTCGTCCTCGACCTCTCACGCGACATCGAAAAAGGCGAGCTCCTGGAAATCCGTTTCCCCTGGGAGGGAATCGCGAAGGGGAGCAGCCAGGGGAGGGCGACTCTGGAGTTTGCCGCCCTTTTTGACGATGCTGTCCTCCGCGCGCCGAGGCTCCATGTACGCACTGCGCTCTCTTCCGGGGGCCTTCCACGCGCCCTGTCCCAGTACCTCTGCGAAAAGGTGGGGCTCTCCGATGAGGCGACCCTCGCATCCCTGTCGCGCGCGTCGCGTCGCGAACTGGCCAGGCTTGTCACCGCCTTTCCCCTGACCGTCTGTGCCCTCGGGGGTGTCGAGACTGCGATGGTTACCGCCGGAGGTCTCGACCTGGGTTCAGTGAAATCCGCGACAATGGAGTCGAGGCTCGTGAGCGGACTTTTTTTCGCCGGAGAAATCCTTGACTACGATGGCGATACAGGGGGATACAACCTCCATGCAGCCTTCGCGACCGGCGCCCTGGCGGCTGCTGCCATTGTTGAGAAGACCCTCAGATGACTAGCGGGATTACCCTCACATGACGATAATGAAGCTATGGACATACAAAGCCTGAGCATTTCGCTCGCCCAGTCGAAGGTCGCCGATGCTGTTGGGAGTGCCATGCTCAAGAAATCCCTATCGGACATGGGCGATGCAGGGGCAGCCCTCGCGCAACTCTTTGAGTCGGTTGCAAGCCCACCCGCTTCGGCTCCCCTGCCGAGTGGCTCGGGCACGAAGATCGACCTTTCAGCCTAGACCAAGGGTAGCTGTCTGCGTTCAAGGGTTTGCCGAAGCCTGTTCTTCAAGGGTTGCCGCCCCCGAGGAAGGCTACTCCTGCTGGCGCTCTGCCTGGCTGCCATCCCCGCGATGGCACGGGACCTGGTCCTCATTCCCGCCCCCGATGGATCTGTCGCCATCCCCTCATCCGCCTGGGCGTCGCTCATGGAACCGGTGATCATCGTCCCGCCCCTCAATCTTCCCGCGACGGTCAGGATCAACGGCGCGACCCTCCTCGTTCGCGGCAACTCAGAGGGGCCGACCACGACACGGACTCTCTGGACCAGCATGCTGTCCATTCCTCCGGAGTGGCTACCGCCTCGCGCAGCCACCTGGCCAGTGGTGGAAATAACCCTTGGACTTCCAGGCCGTCCCGAGAAGACGACGGAAGCCTTCATCCTCTCCGACCGCAGCAGCGCCAGTTATGCGGTCTTTTTACGCAATCTGCTGAACCGGGACATGGTGACAGCCTTTTCCGTCATGTCCCTCTTCATCGGCCTCGCTTCCTTCGTTTTCTGGATACGGAACGGGATGAAGGGCCGCGAGGTCTGGCTGTACTTTGCCCTTTTCAACGTCGGCCTTGCCTTATCCCAGGCTCCGATGCTCCTCGCCTGGGATCGCGCCCCCACTCGCTTCGCCGAGCAGGTCAGGGTCATCGCAGGATGCATCAGCATGCAATCGGCGGGAGCCTTCGTCCTGGCCCTCACCCGGCTCTACCGCAAGCCCTGGCACTGGCTGGTCATCTCCCTGCCCGTCTTCCTTCCGCTCTGGGTCTGGACCCTGGCGGCCTCCGATTCGACTGTCTTCTTCAGTCGTAGCATCGCGAGTGTCTCAACTGCGAGCAACCTCTTCGGGCTTGGCCAGTTCATCTTTGCCCTGATTGCCTTGAAGCGGGACCCGAACCGTACCAACAGGAACCTTGTCATCATCATGACGCTGGCTGCATTCACCATTCCCTTCGATTGGGGCACGACGATCGCAACGGGCCACCTTCCCTGGTTCCGGGTTACGCCCTATGTCACCTTTCTTTCGAGCGTCTTCTTCATCTGGATCCTGTTCCAGGCGGAAACCGAGGCCAGGCGCATGGCCGAGCAGAAGAGCTCCGAGCTCGACAGGCTCAACGCAAGCCTCGAAGTGACCGTTCGGGAACGAACGAGCGAGCTGCAGGGACTCAACAGCTCGAAGGACCGTTTTATCGCGGTTCTCTCCCATGACCTTCGTAACCAGCTTCACGGGGCCGAGGTGATAGCCTCCCAGCTGGCGAGGAAGGCCTCCCTCGATGGCCATCCCGACTCGGGCCTCGACATGCTCGCCCTTGCTACCTCGCGCGATTACATCCTTCTCGATGACATCCTGGCCTGGGCCAAGGCGGGCCTGTCCATGGTTGACCCGAGGCCTGAAATGGTCGCCCTTGAGGGGCTTGCTTCCGTGGTGGTTTCATCGTTCCGGCCCCACGCCCTGCTCGCGGGAGTCCGTGTCGACATCGAGCTGGATGGCTTGCTGGTCGCTTACACTGACCGCCGCATGACCGAACTCCTCTTCCGCAACCTCCTGGTCAACGCCCTGGATGCAACCCCGAAGGGCGGTTGTATCACGATCAGGGGGAAGTCCGAGGGCGAGGGGCTGCTCGTCGAAGTGGCGGACACAGGTTCCGGCTTTCCCGTCGGTGGGCCCATCGCTACCGAAAGCGCCATGCGGGGAGGGGAGGGCATCGGACTCATGCTCTGCCGCGACTTTGCACGCATCATGGGGGTGGGCTTCACGGTGGCAGCCCGGCCGGGCGGAGGCACTGTTTTTTCGCTGCGCTTCAGGCAGGATCCACCAGTTTCATCGTGATTGCCCAGCGCACCAGGTCGGCCGAATTTTTGACCTGGGCCTTGATCAGGAGCGAGGAGCGGTGGCGCTCGATGGTCTTGATGGATATCCCCAGGAAGGATGCGATTTCCTTGGAACTCAGGCCGCGCACCACCATGGCCAGGATATCCCTTTCGCGGGTGGTCAGCGATTCGGCCTTGGTCTTGCCCTGTCCGTGGGTCAGGAAGTCGGGCATCAGCATCGAAATGAGGGCGGGACTGAGGTAGGTTCTTCCCGCCCTGACAGCCTTCACTGCATCAATGAGTTCATCCATGTCGCCAGGCCCCTTGTGGACAAAGCATTCGGCCCCCGTCCGCAGGAATGAGCGGAGGAGTTCAGCCTCCCCGATGAACGAAAAACCGATGATGGTCACCCGTGGCGATCGTTCCTTGACGAGCCGGGCTACGGTGATTCCGTCGGGGTCGCCGATGGAGATGTCCAGGACAAGGATGTCAGGGCGTTCGTGCTCGACCATGGCGAGGGCCTCGCTCCCCGAGGCGGCCTCCCCGACGACGGTAATCTCAGGGAGGCTTGAAAGGAGGGTCCGGAGGCCATGCCGGACAATCTGGTGGTCATCGCAGAGCATCAGTCGATACATTACTGGTTCCTCTTTCCCGTTCTGGACCTAGCCAGCTTCTTGCTTTCGCGCTGTCGTCTGCTGGAGCAACCGGTGGCTCCCCCTGTCTGCGGTTGTGGCTTTTCCAGGTGCCAGCGCGAGCCTATAGGGTTACTGATTTCGCGCTGAAGCGCTACGAGGGTAAACCCTCAATCAAAGCTAGGGTTGCCTCTGTGGTCAGTATTTAGCTCAGGGCTCCCCGACAAGCCTGACTTCAGGCTCCAGCTCTACCCCGAGTTCCTTGAAAACGCGGCTCTTAGCCAGATCGATGAGGCTGAGCATGTCATGGGCAGTCGCCCTTCCCGCGTTTACAAAGATGTTGGCGTGCCAGGGGGAGACCAGGGCGTCGCCGATCCGGGTGCCCCGCATCCCAAGCCCGTCGAGGATGGCGCCTGAGGGTTTGCCCAGAGTGCGGTCGTTCTTGAACACTGAACCGGCCGAGGGCAGGCGGAAGTGGCCCTTGGCCTCGCGGTCGGCGAGCCGCATCCGCATGGTTGCCCCGACTTCCCTGTCTCCGGCCCTCCTCACGGCGAGCTTGGCACCGAGTATCAGCGCTCCCTCTTCGGATTCCCCGCTCTGGAAGGGCGAGCGCTTATAGGACCAGTCTTCCCGTCTCAGGGGCAGGTCCCGGACCCCGCCCCTCGGGTCGAGGATGGTAATCGAAATGACGAGGTCGGCCATCTCGACCTCATAGCAGCGGGCGTTCATGAAAAGTGAACCGCCGAGGCTTCCTGGCATGGCGTAGAAATTCTCCAGGCCGGAGAGGCCCCAGGCAAGCGCTTGTTCGCAGAGTCCTGAAAGCCTGGCTCCTGCTCCCGCGACGAGCTGGAATCCCTCTCCCATGGGCTGGAAAGCAGGCGCCTCGATACGGGCAGATGCCAGCCGGCGAAGGTCGACGACTATTCCCCTGATGCCCCTGTCTCCGACCAGGAGGTTGGCACCGCCTCCGAGGAAAAAGAGGGGGATGTCCTCTGCCCGAGCTGCTGTTACGAGACGAATGAGTTCAGCTTCGCCTCCGGGAGCCACCAGCGCGTCGGCTGGCCCGCCGATGCGGAAGCTTGTGTGGGAAGACAGGGGCTCGTCCAGGGCGATGGAAGCCT